>CALLIQ010000725.1 GCA_938008925.1 uncultured Acidimicrobiales bacterium | reverse complement strand
AGTGCGGGTTCTGCACGCCGGGCATCGTGTTGCGGCTCGACGCGCTGCGATCGAAGCAGGTCGAGGCCGATGCGCCGCTCGACGACCACGGCCCCGTCGAGAACGCCCTGCTCGCCCACCTCTGCCGGTGCACGGGATGGCAGACGATTCTCGAGGCGTGGGACCGGTTCGGTGATGCGGTCGACCCAGAGCCCGACCCCGATCGCGATCTCGCCGCTGCGGGGGAGCGGGCCACCATCGAAGGGCGGGCGATCCAAGCCGTCTCGCCCGCCGTCGCACTCGGGCGTGGCGGTTTCGCCGCCGACACCGTCCCCGACGATGCGCTGGTCGCGGTGGCCGGCAATGGTGCGTGGCACGTCGGCGAGACCACGGCCCAAGCCCGAGAGGCCGCCGGCAAGGTGCAGGGTCGACGCACGACCGTCGAGCATTCATGGCCGATCGAGGTTCCCGACGGTGCGTTCGACGCGACGATGCGGACCACGTGGGTCGAGCCGGCGTACCTCGAGACCGACGCCGCATGGTGCGAGCCGGGCGGCGACCCTGCCTCCCCCCTTGCGAACGGTGGCGCGTTCGGAGCCAAGCGATCCACCCCGATCGGCGAGGTCGCTCGCCAGCTCGCGGACGAACACCAACGGCCGGTGCTCGCGCTGGCGAGTCGAGAGGACACCGTCCGTCTCGGACCGAAGCGACCCCCGATCGCCGGCGGCGCCAACGCCAATGGAACCGGCGTCATTCGAGTCGCATCGACGCCGGGCATCACCGAGGCGATCGCATCGGTCGCACCGGGTCTCGTCGTCGAGGAAGTCGACCTGGTCGGTCCGCCGACGTCGGCCGATGTGCGCGCTGCTGGCTGGGCCGAAGCCATCGTCCTGCTCGCCGGTGCGCGGGGCGAGGCCGGCCAGATCACCAGCCCAGACGGCGCCGTGGCCGAAGCGACGATCGTCGCGGTCGACGGCGCGCCGACGATCGAGGTCGCCGTGTCGTGTGGCCGCGTGCTCGACGAGGTGGTGCTTCGCTCGTACTGCATCGGAGCGGCCCACATGGCCTGGTCGTGGCTCACCAGCGAGGCGCTCACCATCGACGACGATGGGGAGATCCACGATCTCACGGTGCGGAGTTTCGGTGTTCTGCGCGCCGTCGACACGCCGTCGATCACCGTCACCATCGACCACGACGACGAACGAGAGCCGTGCAATGGCAGCGATGCCGTGTTCGCCGCCGTCGCCGCGGCCGGATGGGTTGCCGCCGACGGTCGCCAGGACTGGCCCGTCGGTGACATCATGACGCCATGACCAAGCCCGTCGGTCCCTATACACCCATGGTTCGAGCCGGTGACTGGCTCATATGCTCCGGTCAGGTCGGTATCAAAGACGGTGCGATCGTCGAGGGTGGTCTGGAGGCCGAACTACGCCAGGCCCTGTCGAACATGCGCGGCCTTCTCGAAGGCCAGGGCGCCACGATGGATCACGTGGTGAAGACCACCGTGTTCCTCACCTCGATGGATGACTACGCCGAGATGAACGCCGTCTACATCGACGAGTTCGGCGATCACCGGCCCGCTCGATCGGCGGTCGCCGTCGCCGAGCTTCCCATCGGTGCGCGTATCGAAGTCGAGGCGTCTGCCTACCTCGGCTGAACCCTCTGGGGTTCCTGACGCTCACGCGAGCTGCTACAACTGGGCCCGTGATCGAAGTCGTCATCATCGTCGTCGTGCTCGTCGTGCTGATTCCCGTCGGCTTCTTGATGAGCACGTCGCTCGCCGCCGCCCTCATCGGGCACCTGTTGAAGACCAACGCTGATGACGCGCACGCCGGCAGCGAACTGCTCGACTGCAGCGACTGAGCCACAGCACCGGTTTCCGACGCAGACGAGCTGAGGGGCCGGCCGACAAACGTCACGGTCAGGCACTCGTCGCGCCGCTACCGTCTGGCGGGTGATCGATCTACGCCGCCTGAACGACGATGCGGACTACCGCGCCGGTGCCATCCTCAAGGGTGCCGACGAGGCCGTCCTCGAGCAGCTTCTCGCCGCCGAATCGTCTCGTCGGGAAAAGCTCACCGCCGTCGAGAACGCTCGGGCCGAGGCCAACGCAGCGTCGAAGGCGATCGGCCGGGCCGAGCCGGACGAGCGTGAGGCGAAGATCGCCGAGGCATCCCAGATGAAGGCCGCGTTGGCCGAGCTCGAGACGGCGCTCGCCGCGGTCCAATCCGAGGTCGATGAGCTTGCTCTCGCCGTGCCAAACCCGGCCCACGATTCCGTTCCCCCGGGTGGCGAGGACGACTTCCGGGTCGAAAAGGAACAGGGCACCACCACGCCCGAGCCGCCCCTCGACCACGCCGCCATCGGCGAGAAGCTCGGCCTCGTCGACACCGAGCGAGCGGTTCGCATGTCGGGCAGTCGCTTCGCATACGTGATGGGCGACGCCGTTCGCCTCCAGTTCGCTCTCGTCCAGTACGCGATGGACAAGCTCGCTGGACACGGCTTCGTCCCCGCCGTCGTCCCCGTCCTCGTTCGCGAAGACATGATGGTCGACGCCGGGTTCTTCCCGACCGATCGCGATCAGGTCTATGAGCTCGAAAAGGACGAACTCTTCCTCGTTGGGACATCCGAGGTGGGACTCGCCGGTCTGCACCGCGGTGAGCGCCTCGACGCAGCGGAGCTTCCGAAGCGGTACGTCGGCTACTCGAGCTGCTTTCGTCGCGAAGCCGGCACCTATGGCAAGGACACCTCGGGTCTCTTCCGCGTGCATCAGTTCGACAAGGTCGAGATGTTCGTCTACTCCCACCCCGACGCGTCGTGGGACGAACTCGAAACGCTCCGCACCCTCGAAGAAGAGATCTTCACCGAGCTCGAGATTCCCTATCGGGTGATCACCGTCGCGGCCGGTGATCTCGGCAACGCTGCGGCCAAGAAGTACGACATCGAGGCCTGGATCCCGAGCCAGCAGCGCTATCGCGAGGTCACGAGCTGCTCGAACTACACCGACTACTCAGCCCGTCGCATGAGCACTCGGGTCAAAGAC
>CALLIQ010000724.1 GCA_938008925.1 uncultured Acidimicrobiales bacterium | reverse complement strand
CCGGCGGTCATGACGGCTCCCTCGGCAATCCGAGTAGCCGTTCGCCAATGATGTTGCGCTGCACTTCGCTGGTTCCCCCTCCAATGGTCAAGGCACGACTGAAGAGATAGGCCCAGTGCCACTCATCGGTCTCCTCGGTGTATTCGTCTTGCGTGCCGAGCATGGCAGATGGCCCGCCGAGATCCTTCATGAGCGACGTGATCGACTGCCCGTGCTCGTCGGCCAAGGTCTTGCGAATCGAGGCCGCAGGGCCAGGATCCTGGCCGCCGAGGGCGAGCGTCATCATCCGCTTGCCGTGCAGTTCGATCAGCTTCGCGTTGGTGGCGACGTCGGCCGCCTTCTGTCGCAGCAGGGGATCGGCGAGGGCCGGGACCGCTTCTGCGCCCAGCTCGTCGAAGAAGTCATCGCTCGTCGGACCCATGCCCCAGATCACGCCGCCTTCCGACAACGACAAGCGCTCGTTGCCGAGCGTGACCCTGGCGAGTCGCCATCCGTCGTTCTCGTCGCCGATCCGCTGGTCGACCGGGATCCGGACATCGGTGAACCACGTCTCGTTGAAGTGGTTGCCACCGGTCATCTCGATGATGGGGCGAACCTCGATGCCGGGCGTGTCCATCTCGACCACGAAGTACGAGATGCCCTTGTGTTTCGGGGCATCGAGGTCGGTGCGGGCGATGAGGATGCCCCACTCGGACTGGTTGGCCCAGGTGCTCCAGATCTTCTGGCCGTTCACGACGTACTCGTCGCCGTCGCGCACGGCCAGGGTTCGCAGCGAGGCGAGGTCGGAGCCGGCGTCGGGCTCGGAGAACAGCTGCGACCACTCCTCGGAGCCGTCGAGGATCGAGGGCAGCCAGCGCTGGTGTTGCTCGGGCGTGCCGCCGGCGAGGATCGTCGGCCCGGCCCAGCCGATCGCGATCGACGCCCCGAGGGGTTCGACGCCCGCGGCCGTGAGCTCGTCGTCGATGATCAGCTGATGCTCCGGGTCGGCGTCGAGCCCCCACGGTGCTGGCCAGTGCGGGGCGACGTAGCCGGCGGTCGCGAGCTGGGCCCGGGTCGGATCGGGGTGATCGGCGAGCCAGGATCGGATCGCCAAGCGGCGAGGGTCGTCGTCGGCTGGAAGGTCGAAGTCCATTCGTCGGCCTCGCTCAGAACTGGGCGGTGCTCGTCGGCAGACCGAACTTCATTCGCCCGAGTGGCTCCATCACCCGGCCGGCGATCATGCCGTGTTGGGTGGCGACGTGCACGTCTCGGAACACCCGCTGGAGATGCGAGGTCTCGTACACCGCCGTACCTCCGGCCGCGTGGTAGCAGAGGTCGACGGCGTGGGCGCACGACTGGGCGGCGTGGTTGGCGGCCAGGCGGATCGAGCGCTTCTGCTCGTCGGTGACCGAGCCGGCCTCGGCCGCGGTGTCCCACGCGTCGGCGACCACCTCGCGCATGAAGGCCCTTGCCGCACGCATCGAAGCTTCCGCCTCGGCGAGCTGGAGCTGCACGGGTGCACGTTCGGCCAAGCCCTTGGAGCTGCCGGCCGGCTTCTTCTCACCGAGATCGACGAGCTCGTCGATCGCTCGTCGGGCGAGTCCGACGGTGACCGACGCGACCCCGAGGCCGAGCGCCCCGAGGAACGAGAACCGGTAGAGCGGCGAATCGGTCGATGGCTCGGGGTTGCTCGCGAAGCTGACCCATCGCCCCTCGGGAACGAAGGCATCGGCCACCGAGTAGTCGGTCGATCCGGTTCCCTTCATGCCACTGACGTGCCAGTTGTCGAGGAACGTGACGTCGGCGGGGTCGAAGTACACGAACGGTGCTTCCCGCCGATCTTCGATGCGGACGCCGCCGCCGATCCAGGTGCAGTGCTGGGTGCCGGACCCCCACGCCCACGTGCCGCTCACCCGGATGCCGCCGTCGACCGAGGTCGCGACGCCCGCTGGCATCCCGAAGCCGCCCGTCACGGCTCGAGGATCGCCGTAGATCTCTCGGGCGAACTCGTCCGGGAGGAACCCGGCATTGAGCCCGGTCGTCCCCGCGATCATCACGCACCAACCGGTCGAGCCGTCGTGGTAGGCCGCGTTCTCGATGGCGTCGAGCATGGTGGCGACGTCGGCTTCGGAGCCGCCGAGATGGGTTGGAACCCACAGCCGAAAGATGCCGGAGTCGATCAGTTGGTCGACCAGGTCGGTCGGCAGCGTTCCGTTGGTCTCGATCTCGATGGACCGTGCTCGGGCGTCGGTCAACGCAGCCGTGAAACGATCGGGATCGAACGCTGATGCTTGAACCGCTGCCGAGCTCTGGGATGTCACGGCACTGTTCTAGCCGAACCCTCTTCTGGCCGAACAACGGCGGCGGTCGGGCCGGGCGGGGTCAGGCGGTGCGAGGTGAAGCGAAGAGGGTCAGATGAGTCGCGGGTCGCTCGGGGCGTCGATCTCGTCGAGCTCGGCCATCGCGGCCTTGACCAGTTCGGGGTCGGGCCCCGCAGCATCACCGGTGAGGGTCGACACCGGTGTGGCTGCCGCGATCATTGCGTTGAGGAGCTTGCGGTTTCGGCGGACCAGCCAGAACACGACGCCGGCCTCGATGAGCACGACCGCAGCGAGCGTCGTACCGACCGGGGCGCCCAAGGTCGAGGACAACAGGGCGGCGAGGCCGACGCCGACGAGCGCGAGACCGAAGATCAGCTGCCCCGTTCGGAACCGTGGCTTGGCCCCGGGAACGCTTCCCGTGCTCGAGTTGGTGCCTGTGGTCGGGTTGCTCGTGGTCATCGGGTCGTTCCCTCTCGTTCGGTCGGTCGCAGTGTCGGTCGCAGTGTCGGTCGCAGTGTCGGCGGGGTTGGTGACGGTGTCGGTTGCGGTCTGGATGCTGGTCACCGGACGACCTCGAGCGCGCCGTAGGTGAGGTTGGCGACGATCGTGAGCGTGGGGCCGTCGTCGATGCTCTGCGACCAGCGGTAGTTGCTGTCGACACCGGCGATTTCCTCGGTCGGCCACGAGGAGGTTGATCCGGGGATCGGGATGACAGGGGACTCCACTCGTGTTCCCTCGATCTCGAACCCGTCGATCTCGAAGCTGAAGTCGCCGACTCCGTCGCCGTCCTGGCTTCCGTCCTCGCTTCTGTCTCCGTCGCTGCTTCCGTCTGCGTCGACCGATTCAGCGGGGTCCACAAGGTCTGCCGGGTCAGCCGAGTCGTCGCCATCGGCCGGCGAATCGAGGCGTTGGATCGGTGGCACGACGCCGATGTAGCCGGCGGTGTTCGATGCGATGAGCTCGACGTTCATGTCGCTCGGAACTCGGATCTGGGCCGCTCCGGCGCCGATGTCGAGCTCGATGGTGCGGTCCTCGGTCAACGTGAGCTCGGACAGGTCGAGCTCGAAGGCGCCAGCGCCGAGCGTGTACTCGTCCTGCAGGGCGGCCTCGTTTGTGACGGAGATCTCCCGGGCACCGAAGCCGCCGGTGATGGCGGTGTCGATGATGGGTGCGACGACAAGCGAGGAGGCCGAGAGAATTCCGAGTGGGATGAGGGCCCGAGCTCGGCCGAGAACCGAGGCGACCACGATGCCGACACCGATGATCGCCGTCGCCAGACCGATGAAGGCGGCCGATCCGAGTTCGGCCGACACCAGACCATTGATCAGAGCGAGGGCTGCAATGCCTGCAGCGGCAGCTGCGAGGGTCATGGCCGTGATCGGCGGCGTCGGCTCCTCGGGAACGTCGGGTGCTCGGCGCGATTCGTTGGCGGTCGACGATGTCTCGTCGTCGACCTTCGGCACCGCCCAGCCGTAGGTGCTGTTGGAGGCGGCCGTCGGAGGAGGTGGCGTGACCGTGCCAGGAGGAGGTGGCGTCGCGGTGCCTGGAGGGGGCGGGGGAGCGACGGCGGTCGCGAGGTGCTCGCTCGCACTCCGGTCTCGTTGGTTCAGCAGGTAATAGCCGCCGAGCAGGAGGATGCCGGGGACCATGAGCGATCCGCCCGGATCCGTGATTGCGTCGATCGCTACCGCCAAACCGATCGCGAGCGCGACGACGAGGACGGCCATCGACTGGGTCGACATCGACTCCTTGGCCACAAAACGTCGAGGCGTCGTGTCCTCGAACTTGGTCGGGATCAGTGCCCAGATCGCGGCGTAGGCCAACAGAGCGGTGCCTTGAGAGACGCCTGTTGCGATCACGAACGCGATCTT
>CALLIQ010000723.1 GCA_938008925.1 uncultured Acidimicrobiales bacterium | reverse complement strand
CGGACGACGAGTCGGCGTAGGCCACCGATTCGGCGAGATCGAGGCCATGTTCCTCGGCGTAGTCGCGCAGCGCTTGGGCTCGGACCTCGCCGGTGGGCGGCACCGCCAAGAGCTCGCCGGTGTAGCGATCGTTCTTGATCGACATCTCAGCGCAGATCACGTCGTCGAACAGCGGCTTGAGCGGGTCGACGACGATGTTGAGCGCACCGGTGATCAGCACGGTGCGGTGCCCGAGCGCCCGGTGTTCCCGGACCCTTCGGACCGCGGCGGGGAACGCCTTGGTCAAGATGTGATCGGCCAACAGCTCTTGGCCGAGGCGATCCATCTCGGCCACCGATGCACCGTCGTAGCGACGGTAGAAGTGGCGAAGGAAGTCGGTGCGGTCACGGCGATCGAGCGCCAGCAGCGAGGGGCCCTCCTGCAGCGTCTTGAGCGTGAACTTCATCCGGTCGGTCGGGCCGAGATTGCGAGTGGCCAACCACGCATAGGAGAAGACGACGTTGCTGGCGATGATCGTGTTCTCGAGATCGAACGCCGCGATGTGGCGCTCGGGAGCGAGCACCCTTCCTCGGAGCCGCTTGGTGCGAGCATCGGGATCGCTGCGCTCGCTCGTGGTCTTGACCCGAGCGTGCTCGACGACCGACGGCAGGTGGATCTCGGTGACGTAGTGGTCCCAGTCGACGATGGCTGGATCGCACCCGAAGGTGGTCTGGTCGTCGGAGGTGAGACCGCCGTGCAGGTCGATGAGATTGTCGACGCCGTAGAGCGCCTCGCACTCGGCGTATGCGCCGTAGATCTTCACGTAGTCGCGAGCTCGCTCGACCTGTTCCTTCTTGTCTTCGAGATCGGCGTTGATCAGCGCCTGCTTGCCCCGGAGCGGCAGGAGCTTCAGGGCCTTGTCGGCGCGATCCAGGCTCTTGTGGGCCCGATCGAGTTGTCGCTCGACGGCGCCGCGGCCGGGGAAGGAGAACTGCGCGACGGCGATCGGCTGACCCTTGCGGTCATAGAGCGGTCGTTCGGTGAACCAGCCACTGACCAGCTCGACGAGCGTGCGGTAGTGGAGCGGGTTGCGGGTGCCTGAGGCGACCTGGGTGATGTGGACGCCACCGTTCTCGGCTGGTTCGCCCGCGGCCACGTTGATGATGGCGGCGACGACCAGGTCGACGGGGATGACGTCGACGACACCCTCCGGCACGCCGGGGAACTCCTTCAGGAGGCCCTGGGCGTAGCTGATGAGGATCGGCTCGGCCATGCGGAAGCCCTTGATCCAACCGGGCCGAGGTTCCATCCACGCCGACTCGATGATGGAGGGGCGAACGATCGAGACGGGAACGTCGCCCTTCGACTCGACGAGCGCCCGCTCGCCGAGCGCCTTGGTGTAGGCGTAGGAGTCGGGCCAGCCGAGTGAGGCGGCTCGAGCGCGACCGGCCTCGACCAGCTGCTCGCTCACCCAGCGCTGGCGATACTGCTCGGTCTTCGCTGCGAGCAACGGTGTGCCGGCCGCACCGAGCTCGTTTCTCGCCCGGTTGCGGAACTCGTCGAGCCGTCCAGACGAACGACTCTCGGCATCGAAATCGGCTCGGGTGCGCCGTGCTGCTTTGACCTCGGAGCGCCAGTCGACGTCGATGTGAAACGGCGAATCCATGAGGAGCTGCTCGGGAGCCGACCCTCGTCGGTTGCCGGCGACGTAGCAGGTGCTCACGCCGACGAAGTGCGGGGCGACGCCGAGATCCTGGAGTGCTTCGACGATGCGAGTCGGGCCGAGCAGATTGACCTCGACGGCGCCATCGAGTGGAGCGTCGAAGCTGACCGTTGCGGCGGAGTGGATGACGACGTCGCAGCTGGCCATCTCGGCCCGTCCGTCGTCGTCGAGCCCGAGGCCGTCGGTGCCGACGTCGCCAGCAATCACGGTGACGCGGCGCTCGACCTCTTCCCAGAACGTCGGTGCGGAGCGCGGAGTCTCGTCCCGCTCCTCGATCATGCGATGGAATGCGTCGTTTCGGAAGATCTCTCGCCTGGCTCGTTCGGCCGGACTCGAACGCCGCCCGGGGCGGACCAGCAAGACGAGATGGCAGTCGGGCACGGAGCGCATCAGGCGCTCGACGAGGGCGGTGCCCAAGAACCCGGTCGAGCCGGTGATGGCGATCCGTTTGCCCGCCAATTGTTCGGTGACGCTCATGTTGGCCCACTCATGGGTTGGATCCTCTACCATTTGGTAAGTGTCCACGAAGTCTAGAGCGATCGATGCCGCTTCCACAGCCTTCGCACGACGTGGTTTTGCCGCGACCTCGCTCGACGAACTGGCTCGCGAGCTCGGCTTCACGAAGCAAACCATTCTGTACCACTTCGGCTCGAAGAACGGGTTGCTCGAAGCGGTCCTCATCGATGGCGCCGATCAGCTGATCGAACAGCTCGGCGATGCGGTCGCGGCCGCCCCGGTCGGATGGCCGAAGGTCGAGGCGGCCGTGCGATCGGCGTTTGCGTTGGCCATCAGCGAACCGCACCTGCTCGGCCTGCTGCGCGAGGTCAGCCGCCTCGGTCCACCACAGAGCGACGTCGTCCTCGAGCTGCTCGGTCCACTCGTCGACGATGCGGTCGCATCCCTCGACGCGGGTATGGACGCTGGGCTCTTCCGGCGCTCCGATCCGCGGATCGTGCTGGTCTCCGCCTACGCGTCGGTGACCGGCGTCGTGACCGACGCTGGCGCCCTCACCGCCGTGGGCCTCGAACTCGATCTACGGGTGGCTGCGCAGCTTCGTCGTGCCGTCCTCCAGTTTCTTCGTGCTGCACTCGTGCCGGCGGGCGCATACCCTCAAGCCCAGTGAGCAGATCTCGAACTCGAGCGGCGGCGACGCACAGCGGTTTGGCCGCGGTCGTGGTGGGATCGGTCGTCGCCGGCTCGGCGCTGGTCGCTGGCGTGATCCACTCTCCGTCCCCGGCTGCGGCGCAGTCCTGCGACACCGTCGTCATCGAGGGCGACCAGGTCGATGAGGGCACGATCCTCGACACGATCACGGAGTTGTCGCCCGAGGCTGAGTGGGTCGTGCGGGTCTACGACGACTCGGTCCCGAGCGGCGAACTCGAGGACGAACTCCTCACCGTCATCGAACAGTGTTTCGCCGATGGCCCCCAGGACCGCCAGGCCGATGTCGTCGTGCTCGGCCTGTCGATCGACGGGCGAGAGACGCGGGTGATCTGGGGCACGCTGTGGAACGAAGAGGTCGGACCCATCGCCGATGCCACGGTCGGGACCGACGGCCCGATGGCCGATTCGTTCCGAGACGGTGACTTCACCGAGGGCATGGTGGTCGGCCTCGAGACGTTCGACTCCGAGATCGAAGCTTCCGACGGCGCCGCCCTGAGCGATGATGAACCGGTTGCGGCTGGCGATTCGGAGACGGGCGAGGCCGAAACCGGCGCGGTGACCGGGTCGGGCGGCTCGAGCGACGGCGTCGCACCCGGGATTCTGCTCGGCGGACTCGTCGGCGCTGCCGCCATTGGTGGCGGGGGTGTTGCCGTCAGCCGGCGACGCCGCCTGACCGCACTGCGCAACTCGCTCGAATCCCGGTCCGGTGGGCCGATCGTCGACGTCGGCGTCAACCGCGAGCGCGCCACGTTGCTCATGCAGCAGTCGGAGCTCTGGGAGAAGGTGCTCGCGGGCCGAACGCTCGACGAGGTTCGTCAGCGCCGCCACGAGGTGCGGGCTGGGTCGCTCGACCTCGATCGCTCGGTCTCGTTGTTCCGCGAAGCCGTGCCGGAAGGCGTCGGCAACGCCGATCGAGAGCAGCTCGCCGCCGGCGGCGCCCGACTCGACGAACTCATCGCCACCCTCGAACAGCACGGCGACGTGCTCGACCGCCTGACCACCCTCGGCGACACCATCGATCGCCTGCGGGTGTCCCTGCCCGTGAAGGTCGACGAGCTCGACGACGAACTGCCCGAAGCGCTCGCCCTCGCCGCCGAGCGCGAAACCGCCGGGTGGAAGGTCGACGAGCCCGAGGCTCGGCTGCGGTCGGCTTCGCAGCGACTGGCCGAGCTCGATCTCGAGGCGTTCACGCTCGATCTGCTCCACCTGTCCGACGAGATCGAAGCGGTCGAGGCCGATCTCTTCGCCGCCCGCCACGACCTCCAGACGCTGCCCGATCGCCTCGCCGGTTTGCGCGAGTGGGCGGCTCGGCTCGAAGAAGCCGAAGCCGCCGAGCGCGCGCGGACTGCCACGACCGAGGAACGTTTTGCGTCC
>CALLIQ010000722.1 GCA_938008925.1 uncultured Acidimicrobiales bacterium | reverse complement strand
TCGAGGGCGCCACACCGGCCCAGGTCGACCGGGTCCTGTTCGACTTCGGTTTCCCGATGGGCCCCTTCGCCATGAGCGATCTCGCCGGGCTCGACATCGGCTGGAAGGAAGAGACGTCGTCCAGTTCGACGCTCCGGGAAGTCCTGTGCGAGAGCGGTCGTCGCGGTCAGAAGAACGGCCGGGGTTACTACACCTACGATCCGGAGACTCGTGCCGCGACGCCCGACCCCGAGGTCGAGCAGATCATTCGCGATTGGGCCGCGAAGAAGGGTGTCGAGCAGCGTGAGGTGACCGATCAGGAGGTCCTGGAGCGCTGCCTGTATCCAATGGTCAACGAGGGAGCGAAGATCCTCGAAGAAGGCATCGCACTGCGTGGCAGCGACATCGACGTCGTGTGGGTCAACGGCTACGGCTGGCCGATGTATCAGGGCGGCCCGATGTGGTGGGCTGACAGCGTCGGTCTGGCCGACGTCGTCGCCTCGATCAACGACTACGCATCCAAGCTCGACGGCGACCACTGGACGCTCTCGCCGCTCCTCGAGCGCCTCGCCGCCAACGACGGCCAGCTCCAGACCGCCACCCCCGAGTCCTAAACCTCTGGGGTCAGGTCTCGATTTCCAGAGGTCGGGTCAGAGGGTGACGCCGAGGGTCTTTGCTGAGTTGAGGAAGATCGAGTGGGCTCGGCTGGCCGGTGTGGTGATGCGCAGGCTGGGGATGTGTTCCAGCATCGCTCGCAGCATGAGGTCCATCTGCAGGCGACCGACCCGCGCGCCCAGACAGAAGTGCACGCCGAAGCCGAACGCCACGTGGTGGTTCGGCGATCGAGTCATGTCGAAGCGGTTGGGATCATCGAACACCGTCTCGTCGCGATTGCCGGACGGATACCAGAGCAGCACTTTGTCGCCCGCCTTGATCTGCGCGCCCGACAACTCGACGTCGCGCGAGGCCGTCCGGCGGAAGTGCAGCACCGGGTTGGTGAAACGAAGCGTCTCCTCGATGAACCCTGCCATGTAGCGGTCAGGATCGGATGCGAGCAGCTCGGCCTGATCCGGATGGGCGTCGAGCATCTCCATCGCCCCGGTGAGCGAGGATCGAGTGGTTTCGTTGCCGGCGATCAGGAGGAGGAACCACAACATGATCAACCGCTCGTCGTCGAGCGAGATGCCGTCGATCTCCGATGAGACGAACGTCGACACGAGGCCGTCGTCCGGCGTCTCACGCTTCGCCTCGATCACCGACCGGCCGTAGGCGAACAGTTCGTCTTTCGCCGTGAGGAAGTCCTTGATCGACCCGCCGAAGTCGGGATCGTGGTTCCCGATGATCTTGTTGCTCCAGTCGTAGAAGAGCCGGCGGTCTTCGGGCGCCACCCCCAGAAGGAAGGCGAGTGTCAACAGCGGCATCTCCGACGCAATCTCTTCGACGAAGTCGAACTCGCCACCGCCTCCGTGTTCGGCGACGACGCGATCGACGATTTCGGATGCGAACGTCTGCACCGTCGAGCCGAGATCGGTCGTCACCCGAGGTCCGAACGGTGCACGGATCGAACGACGGAACGCCGTGTGATCGGGCGGATCCATCGCCATCAGGTTGAGCCGGGTCTCCTCCAACACCGCACCGCCGATATCGGCACCGGTGAACCCGCCGAGGTACGAAGAGAACGTCTCCGGATCGGTGGAGACCATCTTGATGTCCTCGTGCGCTGTGATGCACCAGAACCCCGGACCGGTCTTGCCGCCCTCCCGTCGGGCGGGCTCAGGGTGGAAGGCGACCGGCGCCTCTCGACGCAGGGTCGCGAACGCCTCGTAGGGAATCCCGGCTGCGAACGTCGCTGGGTCCCAGAGGTTGACGTCGACATGGTCGTGAACGAGCGGTCGAGACACGCCGTAATCCTGTCACATCACTCGCTCGAGGCCACAAGATCGGGCTCAACCACGACCCTGTCGCAACGATGAGGCCCTGCCGGTGTGCCCGTCAGCCGTAGTGAGCCACGGGACACTCGTCCTCGCCGCACGCTTCGCCCCGCCGATGGGCACGCAAGTGCTCGGCCACATCCTGCAAGCCGTCGGCAACGATCGCCAGCCGATCTGAGCCGATGCGATCGATGAGCACCGATTTGATCAGCGCCGCGTGGGGCCCCGATGACAGACCCAGCGCCTCGCGCCCAGCGGGCGTGATCATCGCGTCGACACCGCGCCGGTCGTCGACTGCGGGGTGGCGCTCGACCAAACCACGCTCGGCCAGCCGATCGACGGTTTGGGTGATCACGGCTGGAGACGCCACGACTTGCTGGGCGAGGCGAGTCAACCTCATGCGTCCGCCATTGCCGTCGACGCGAACGAGGATCTCGTACTCGCGATGGGTCAGGCTGTGGTCGACAACGAGGTGCTTGGCGACGACCTCTTCGAGCATCCGGGTGGCGTCGACGAAGGCCGTCCATGCTCGAAGCTCATCGGGGTCGAGATGTTGGCCGGTGCCGACGGTGGTCACAGCCCCCGATCCTGGCACGGTGTCGGCAGCGTCTGGTGCCACACACGAGGTCTCACACGGGCTCGGGGCGCCGACGACGCACGAACTCGGTGAGCGCCGCACCGCCGACGAGGAATGCTCCGCCAACGAGTGCGATGGCCTCTGAGGGACCGGTTCTCGGAAGTGTGGCTGCGTCCTGTTCGCTCACGAACGTGAGCCGGGCGTAGGTCACCGCAGCATCGATGTCGTCAACGCTCAGCGCATCACCGAACGCCGGCATGTCGCCCTTGCCGTCCGTGACGCTCGCGATGTGGACCAGCCGGTCGGGCTCTTGGCCTGCGATACCGGTCAATGGCCGCCCGAAGTCGGTTCCCATGCCGTCGTCGCCGTGGCACCCGGCGCACGACTCGACGAACACCGCCTCCCCTGCCTCGAGCTGTGCAGGATCGTCGGTCTCAGACTGGGCGCTGACGGCGCCGGGCGACAACCCGAGGATGAGACCCGCCGACGCAGCGGCCGTTCCAACCAGGCGAACGAGTTGTGGTCGATGACGCATGCGAAGTCTCCATGTCTGTCGATCTCATGTCCTTAAATCTTTAAGGACCATAGATCCGTCACGACGACATGACAAGGGGCGAGCACCGAGCATTTGTCGCTCGCATGGTGCGTTCAGCGGTGGGACCATGCACCGGTGACGAGCCACTCACCTTCTCTGCGGCCGCCGGCACCCTCACCCCGCACGGTGACGCTCGTCATCGACGATCCTCCGGGGATTGCCGGACCCTTCGAGGTTGCCTCGCCCTGGTGGCAGGAGGCTGCGCCCGTGATCGAAGTCGCCGAGGCGGCGCTCGGTGCGCCCGTGTCGCTCGTTCGGCTCCTTCACAACGACGGCCCGTTCCCCGGCGGTCGGCTGACGTATCTCGCCGAAGCGCCGGATGTCGACGTA
>CALLIQ010000721.1 GCA_938008925.1 uncultured Acidimicrobiales bacterium | reverse complement strand
GTGGACGGTGATCTTTCCGCCGTCGTTCTCTTAGACAGCGTTCTCTCAGACAGCGATCTCTCGGGAGCCGATGTCTCAGACAGCGTTCTCTCAGACAGCGTTCTCTCGGGAGCCGATGTCTCGGTCGGGGGAGCGGACTCGCTCGTCACGGTCGAGGCGTCCCGCCAGTCATCGGTGTCAGCGATGACACCAGCGGCCGAAGGGCTCGAGCAACCTCTGCTCGATGTCCGCGGTGACGCCGACACCAACCTCGACATCGACACCAATCTCGGAGCCGATGCCCCCATCGCGACGAGCGACGAGGAGTCGTCAGTCGACTCACCGGCAGCACCACCAGCAGGATCGACCGAACGAGATGTTCGGTTCGCAGCTTCGGACGACGAGTTGCGGACCGCGGTGACTGAACCGTCAGCCGAGGTCGTCCCCATCCAGTCCGGTGACACCGAGGCCGACGGTCTCGTCGATTCTGATCTCGCCGCGGATCTGGCTGCGGATCTCGAAGCCGGTGCCGAGGATGGAGTGAGTGATGGCGTCGGTGACGGCGTGCCCGCTCAGGACGGTGTCGACGCGCTCGAGGGACAGGCGCTCGAGGGAGACGCACTCGCCGAGGATCCTGCCCTTGACCCTGCCCTTGACCCGGCCCTTGATCCAGTCGTTGACCGCGACGTTGCGGAAGCGGCGGCAGCGAACGAGACCGCAGCTTCGGCCGACGCAGACCTGGCAACGCCGGGCGTGCCGGAGACCGAGCAGGCAGGTGCAACCACGACCGATGTCGCAGCTGAGCTGCCCGCAGAGATGACAGCAGAGGTGATTGCCCCGGCCGAAGCACCGACCGCTGCATCATCCGACGCGTCGACCGCTTCGCCCGCGACCACATCTGGCGACCCATCCGTCACCGGACCCGCCCTCGCATCGACTTCCACGGCCTCATCCGTAGCCTCGTCCGTAGCCTCGTCCGCGGCCTCATCCACGGCTGCATCCACGGCTGCATCCACGGTCTCGTTCACGAACTCATCGACGCCCGAGCCAGCCGCGACGAACGATGCGACACCGACTCCCGCTGAGGCCGCCGCTGACTGGTCGAGCGCCGACGTCGATCTCGACGGCGTGTGGGACCCCGTTCGTCAGGTGATGAGTCGGGTTCGGGCAACCGGCGATGGTCATGACCTTCGCTTGAGGCTCCATCCCGCCGACCTCGGCGAGGTCGCCGTCCAAGTCCGCACACAGGGCGGCGAACTCACCGTCTCGGTCGTCGCCTCGACCGCAGCCGCTCGTGACGCACTCCAGGCCGATCGTTCAGCCCTGCTCGCCGATCTCGCTGACGCCGGTTTCGCCGACGATCGAGTCGACGTCTCCCTCGGAGGCGATGACGGTTCCGACGACACGTCGGGTGATGCCCGCTCCCGTGATCCCGGCTCCCGCGAGGTCCTCGAGCGTGACCTGATCGATCGAGAGTCCCTCTTCCGCCCGCCCTTCGGTCGCCGCAACGCCACCGTGAACCTCACCCTCTGAAAGGCCGACGTGACCAACACCATCGATGCGGCAAGCACCACCGTGAACACCACCGCAAGCACCACCGCAAACACAGAGTCCACAGCTCAAACGAGCCAGCCGCCGACCGAGCTCATCCAGACCGCGCCGGTGTCGAACCTCCCCGAGCTGTCGATCGCCGACGCCACGGGCGAGGCTCCGAACAACGAGCTCGATCAGGACGCCTTCTTGAAGCTCCTCGTCGCCCAGCTGCGCTACCAGGACCCGCTCGACCCGAGCGACCCGGCTGACTTCATGGCGACCACCGCGCAGTTCACGACGATCGAGAAGCTCGATCAGATCGCCGAGCAGGGGGCGAACGCCGCGATCCTGTCCGGCCTCAGTACGGCGAGTTCGCTCGTCGGTCGAGCGATCACCTTCCTCGACGCCAACGACCAGCCACAGACCGCCGTCGTGCGGGCGGCCCAGGTCGCCGCCTCTGGCGTGCAGCTCGTGACCGAGCTCGGCCCCGTCGACATGGCGAACCTGATCGCGGTCGGCGAGGTCGGTTTCGACCCCTCGGCCGCACCGGCACCCGACGAAGCCCTCACCGATGAAGCCGTCACCGACGAACCAGTCTCCGAAGAGATCAGTACAGACCAACCAGCAAGCACTGAACCAGCAAGCACTGAACCAGTAACAACAGCAGCAGGCACGGACGTCAGCTCAGCATTCGACACGGATGGACCGGCGGGAGGTCAGGCCGTGGCCTCGACCGACCAACTCACTTCCAATAGAAACGAGGCGAGCGCATGATTCGCTCGATGTATGCAGCGGTGTCCGGGCTTCGAGCCCACCAGACGATGATGGATGTCGTCGGTAACAACATCGCCAACGTCAACACCACCGGCTTCAAGAAGTCGCAGGTGATCTTCCAAGAGATCCTCAGCCAGACCATCTCCGGTGCTGGCGCTCCGACCGACACGCTCGGTGGCTCGAACCCGGCGCAGGTCGGACTCGGCGCCAGCGTCGGGGCGATCGCGCAGAGCTTCGCTCAGGGCGCGCTCCAGAGCACGGGACGAAGCCTCGACATGGCGATCCAGGGCGACGGATTCTTCGCCCTCGAGAAGGACGGCGAGATGCTGTTCGGTCGCTCGGGGGCCTTCTTCCTCGACGCCAACGGCTCGCTCGTCGGCCCCGACGGTGGATTCGTCCAGGGTTGGAGCGCAGATGCGGCCGGCGACATCGTCACCTCTGGTCCCTCTGGCCGAGTGCAGATCCCGGCTGGTGAGCAGATCGCTCCGATCGCCACCGACGAGATCAACCTCGGCGGCAACCTCCCCGCCGACGCCGAGATCGGCGACACCTACTTCTCGAGCCTCAACGTGTTCGACACGCAGGGTGCGGCGATCGAGCTCGCGGTCACCTTCACCAAGACGGCGAACGACGAGTGGACGATGTCGGGCACCTACGGCGACGCGGCGACCCCCGTCGCCATCACCGACAACGTCCTCACCTTCGACGCCAGCGGTGAGCTGGTCGGACCGGCCGACCTCGACGCCAACATCGCAGCCGGCGCCATTCCCGGCCTCGGCGCAATCTCGGTCACCCTCGGCGGCGACGTCGGCCGGATGACCCAGGTCGCCGCAGCCGGCTCAGCCGCCGCCATCAACCAGAGCGGTGCCGCATCCGGCCAGCTCGTCGGATTGAGCGTCGGCCAGGACGGCATCGTGACCGGCTCCTACAGCAACGGTCAGGTCCGCCCGATCGCCCAGGTCGCGATCGCAGCGTTCAACAACCCCGAAGGCCTGGAGCGGGTGACCGGCACCATGTTCCGGGCATCCATCAACTCCGGTCTGGCCCAATTCGGCACCGCCAGCACAGGCGGCCGGGGCCTGGTGGCACCGGGAACCCTCGAGATGTCGAACGTCGACCTCGCCGAGGAGTTCACCAACCTGATCCGCACCCAGCGTGGCTTCCAGGCCAACTCCCGGGTGATCACGACCTCGGACGAAATGCTCCAGGAGATCGTGAACCTCAAGCGCTGATCCAGCGCGGGGGACCCGCATAGATCTGGCGCCCGGAGGTGAGCGGTGACGAAGCACGTCTCTCACCCCCGGGCGCCGCCAGATCGTCGCGAAGCTGCGACCCGAGATGCTGCGGCCCCAATGCCGCGGCCCCGAATGCTGCGAGCCCTAATGCTGCGGGCTCCTGATCCGAAACTGAAAGGCGTTGGAGAAACTCCAGCAGACCGAAATCACCGAAGGCGACGCAACCCCCATGACCCAGATGATCAACACCCCGATGGAATCGATCGACCTCGAGGCACTCTTTCTCGACAGCGAGTCGCTTCCGTCGCCGCCGTTGACCGTGCTCGAAGTGATCCGCAAGTCTGACGACCCGGACGTCCAGATCGAAGAATTGGCAAAGATCATCGAGGTCGATGTCGCCCTGTCCGTTCAATTGATCCGGATGGCGAACTCCTCGCTCTACTCGCCGGTCAGCGAGATCAAGTCCATCGAACGGGCCGTCACCACCCTGGGCCTGCGGTCCGTTCGCCTCCTCGCCCTCACCACATCGATTCGCATGCTGGTGCCCGATCAGGCCAATGCGTTCGACACCTCAGAGATCCGTCGTCGCATGGTCGTGAACGGCGCACTCTCCCGTCGAGCGGCCGGCATGGTCGAGCGTCGTGTCACCGACGAGGCCTTCACGTGTGGCCTGCTCACGGGCATCGGTCGGATCGTTCTCGCCATGAAGGCGCCAGACGTGGCCAAGGCAATGGTCGCCGAGTTCGGCCGCTGGCCGACGCTCAATGGTGAGCGCCAGTACCTCGGCTTCACCAGCGACGACGTCACCACCACCCTCATTCGTCCGTGGGGTCTTCCGTCCAGCCTGCTCGACGCAATCGAAGGACGTTCGGCTCCGATCGACGAGAGTTCGAACAACCTCACCCGGAGTCTCCGGATCGGCCTCCTCGCAGAAGAAGCACTGTGTGGACCCGATTCCGGCGTCTCGATGGAAGCCCTGCTCTCCCAGACCAAGGAAGATCTCGATCTCGACGAGCCACAGACCATCGAGATGCTCGTGGAGTCCGAAGCCGCCGTGAACGAGGTGGCCGAACTGCTGCAGTTCTCTTTCCCGCAGGCGTCCGCGTTCTCCGAGCTCCTGCTCGAGGCGACGACCCGCATGCAGTCGCTGACGATGGAAGCCCACGAGGCGATGGTGCGCGGCAACCGCGAACTCGAAGAGCTCTCGACCCGCAACGCCGAGCTCCGCAAGAAGGCATCGACCGATGCGCTCACCGGCCTGCCGAACCGCGGCTCCTTCGACGCAGCGCTCGAACAGCTCGCGAACTCCGGTGCGATGGTCAACCGATCGACCGAGGGTGGAGCGCTGCTCATCATCGACCTCGACCACTTCAAGAGCGTCAACGACGTTCACGGCCATGCCATCGGTGACGATGTGCTGCGAGCGGTCGGCAACCGACTCGGTGAGATGACGCGCTCTCGCGACCTCGCCGCTCGCTTCGGAGGCGAGGAGTTTGTCGTCCTCGTCGAGTCCGTCGACGAAACGCAGCTCGCGGGCCTCGCCGAACGCCTGCGCCGTGGGATCGAAGACATCCAGATCGCTCTGCCGAACGGGGAGATGCTCAGCGTCTCCGCCAGCATCGGCGCCGCTCGCTGCAATGAGCCCGAAGTGGTCTCAGCCGCGACGTTGATCACCACCGCAGACGCTCGTCTCTACGAGGCGAAGCGAGCCGGTCGCAACCGTGCGGTACTGACCTCGCCATGACCCTCGGCCTGGGCTCGCAGGATCTGGGTTCTCGCGATCTGGGTTCTCGCGATCTTGCTTCTCGGGATCTGGCTTCTCGCGATCTTCGGGGCGCGAACCTGGCCGGCGAAGATCTGCGAGAGCAGGATCTGTCGGGTTTCGACCTGACGGGCGCGGATCTCTCGCAGGCCGACCTTTCCGGGGCGGTCCTCACCGGGGCAACGCTCGCCGGAGCCTCGCTCCAAGGCGCTGTGCTCGAAGGGTCGCAGCTCGTCGGCGCAATCCTGACCGGCGCCGATTGCTCGAACTGCCGAGCCGAGGGCGCACAGCTCGGAGGCGTCGATCTGACCGGCGCATCGCTCGTCGGCGGAGACTTACGCCGCGCCACCCTCACCAAGGCGATCGCGGTCGACGCCGACCTCCGAGGCGCGATCTTCGACGACGCCCGCGTGCGCGAGGTGGACCTGAGCGGAGCGAACGCCCAGCGGTTGAGCGGCATCGGTGTCGACCTCGCCGGCTCGTTCGTCGGTGATGCCGACCTCGGTGATGCCGACCTGACCGGTGCCCACCTGCGCCGCATCAAGGGGTTCGAGTCGACGAACTGGATCGGCGTCACGATCCGCGACGTCGACTTCACCGGCGCGTACTCCGCCAGGCGCGAGATCGTCGATCAGAACTATCTCGACGAGTTCCGCACGCGTAACCGCTGGCATCGATTCCTCTACG
Source organism: uncultured Acidimicrobiales bacterium (assembly GCA_938008925.1). Lineage (GTDB taxonomy): Bacteria > Actinomycetota > Acidimicrobiia > Acidimicrobiales > SZUA-35 > CALEWY01. The sequence continues at coordinate 1,561 of CALLIQ010000721.1, read as the reverse complement.
AGCTGTGGCGGATCACGTCTGGTTGCGGTCAGAGCGCGTTGCGGTGGGGGATGTTCACGGCGATGGTGGCTGTGCTGTTCGCACTCGCGTACACCCGGGTCGACATCGACTACGGCGACTTCGAGACTCCGCTGTCGCCCCTCTACTTCTCGGTCGTGACACTCACGACCCTCGGCTACGGCGACGCCCTCCCGGCCTCGACCGCGGCCCAGATACTCGTCATGGCCGAAGTGATCGTCGGCTACTGCATGTTGAGCGGCCTGCTCAGCATCTTCGCAACCAGGATGGGAAGGCGAGCGGACTGATGGGCTTGCTCACGACACGCAAGAAGAAGGCCGCTGAGCGCGAGTTGGCGTCGGTGGTCGGCGACTACGAGCTGACGCCGTTCCCGGCCCTCGTCGCCAGGGCGCTGACACAACTCGCCGATCCCGAGTTCGAGGTCGGCTCGGTCGCCGAGTTGCTGGCCAACGACCCCTCGGTGTCGATCCGCCTCCTCCGATTCGTCAACTCAGCCGGTCTGTCGCAGGGGCGGGAGATCCGCAGCATCGACCAGGCGGTCGTCATCATCGGACGCAATCAGCTCGAGTCGATGCTGATCAGCCTCGCCGTCCAGAACTCGCTGCCCAGTCCCGCCGTGCCCGGCTTCGATCGACGTCGATTCTGGACGACGTCGGCCCGCCGCGCCGCCGTGGCTGGCCGACTCGCCGCGGTGGTCGACCCTCGCCACCGGGCCGAGAACTTCACGGCCGCGCTCTTGCAAGACATGGCGCTGCCCCTGCTCGCAGAACGGGCCGACGGCTACTCCGACACCCTGCAGCACTGGCACGAGTCACCCGTCGATCTCGCCTCGCTCGAACGCGACAACCACGGGTGGCATCACGGCGAGATCGGCTCGCTCATGGCCACGACGTGGGAGCTCCCCGAATCGCTCGGGGCGTTCATGAACGATCATCACGGGCACGGGGCCGCCGATTCGGCCGACGGGCTGACCGTCGCTCGCCTCGTCGCTCCGATCCGAGAAGGCGACGCCGTCGGCGACGAACAAGTGGTGGAGATGGCGAAGGACCAACTACCGGTCGATGCCGACCAAGTTGTGGAGATCCTCGCCGCCGCCGACGAAGAGGCCAACGAGTTCGCTCGCCTCCTCGCAGCCTGAGCCGTAACTCCCACGGCACCCCACGCATCAGGGGCACCCAACGCGCCGCGGGTGGGCCATGCCAAGATGGGCGAGGTGTCGCCCGTCCCTCCGTCCGATCGTGCCGACCCTCGGCGATCACACGGGCGATCACACGGCGGCTTGGAGGGGGCTCTAGTCGGTGGGCTGATCGGCCTCGTGCTCGGTCTCGTGGTCTTCGATCGGTCGTTCTTCTTCGGGACGACGCCCGAGGTGTTGGGCATGAGCGGCGATGCCGGGAGCAGTTTCGCCGGCTTCCGATACTTCGTGAACGACGGCTGGCACTTCCCGTTGCTCGAGACGCACGCCATGCGAGACCGATCGGGTGCGCCGACGATCATCGCCTTGACCGACTCGATTCCCCTGCTCTCCCTCGTCGCCAAGGTG
>CALLIQ010000720.1 GCA_938008925.1 uncultured Acidimicrobiales bacterium | reverse complement strand
GGCCGGGTAACCGGGGGCGAGGTCATGGCCCAGGGACTCGAGCAACGCCGCAGCAGAGCGAACGGCGGTCACGCAGTCCTCGTGCAGGGGCCCGCCCTGGGGGATGTGGTCGAGGAGCCCGATGCGGAGCCGGCCGGGGTCCACGCCGAGCTCGTCGAGGTAGGGACGACCCGGAGGGGGAGCGATCACGGTGTCGCCAACCCCGGGGCCATTCACCGCGTCGAGAAGCCGAGCGGTGTCGCGAACCGAGCGACTCACGCAGAAGTCGATCCCGAGATTCGATTCGGCTCGGTGCGGGGCCAACGTGATGCGGCCCTGTGAGGGTTTGAGGCCGACGAGGCCGCAACACGAGGCCGGAATCCGGATGGAGCCACCGCCGTCGGAGGCGTGAGCGATCGGGACCATGCCGGATGCGACCGCGGCCGCCGACCCGCCGCTCGAACCACCCGGCGTGCGATCGGTGTCCCACGGGTTCCGGGTCGGTCCGTGAGCAGTGGGTTCGGTGACGGGGAGGCTCCCGAGTTCTGGGCTGTTGGTCCGGCCGAGCGTCTGGAGGCCCGCCGCTCGGAACTTGCTGACCAGCGTGGTGTCCTCGGTGGCCGGCACGGCTGCGTCACGCAGCGCCGCGTTGCCGTTGGTCATCGTCTGGCCCTCGTAGTGGGCCCACAGGTCCTTCAGGAGAAACGGCACCCCGGTGAAAGGGCCCTCGGCCGGAGACTGTGCGACCTCGCGGGCGTGGTCGTACCAACTAATCGTCATGGCGTTGAGCGGGCCGTCGAGCGCTTCGATCCGTTCGATGGCGGCGTCGACCATCTCGAGCGGTGACACCTCGCCGGACGCCACGAGTTCGGCGGTCGCGGTGGCGTCAATCCATTGGGTGTCGTCGGCGATCGAATTCATGCCGACGTTCTAGGGGCCGGCGGTGACGTTGTCGACTCGGCTCGGACGGCCGATTACCAGCCGGTGGTACCGGGCTCGCCCTTGAACGGGCCGACGACGTCGGACGTGATCCAGCCGCCGTAGAAGCCGCCAGCTTGAGGGAGCACGGCCTCGCCGTCGACTGTGCACTGCACTTTGCCGGGATAGAACGACACCCAGCCGGCGTAGTCGTCGAACTCTTCGTACGGCTTCGGGTATCGCCAGGCGACGGGGTCGGTCGTGCCGGAGACGGCGAGGTACTCCGCCGCCCCTTTCCATTCGCAATGCGATGAGCCGGGCACGACCGTCAGTCGGCCGTCGCTGATCGACTCGGGCGGGAGGTAGAAGGCGGGCGGGTGCGAGGTCTCGAGCACTCGCGCACTCGACGTCGTCGCCGCCACCAGCACGCCGTTGCTGGAGACGTTGATCCCTCGACCATCGGCCACGACCGCCGGCGGTCGCGGGTAGTCCCACACCGATTCCTGATTCGGACCTGGTTCGATGGCGAACTCCGGTCGCCTCGCGCCGGTGTTCGTCCACCCCTCACGGGCTTGTTGGAGCCATTTCGGGCGTCGACTGGTCACAGCGTCGTACCGTAGATGTTCGCGCTCTCAGCAGGAGAACCGTCGAGACCGGCGGGTCGTGCTCAGACGATCTTGTCGAGAACGCCTTCGAACGACGCGACGGTGCGGTCGACGTTGTGGAGCTTGTCGAGCCCGAACAGTCCGAGTCGGAAGGTCGAGAAATCGTCGCCTTCGTCGCACTGAAGAGGGACACCGGCCGCGATCTGCACGCCGTGCTCGGCGAACTTCGACCCGTTCTTGATGCCGGGATCGTCGGTGTAGGACACCACGACACCGGGGGCGTGGAAGCCAGAGGCAGCGACCGAGGCGAAGCCCCTTGCTTCGAGGGCACCACGGATGCGTGCGCCGAGCTCGACCTGCTCAGCCATGACCTTGTCGAAGCCGTAGTCGGCCGTCTCGTTCATGACGTCGCGGAACGACGTGAGCGCATCGGTTGGCATGGTGGCGTGATAGGCGTGTCCGCCACCTTCGTAGGCCTCCATGATCTGCACCCACTTGGCCAGGTCGCATGCGAAGCTCGAGCTCGTGGTCTCGCCGAGCAGGGCGTGGGCTCGTGGCCCCATCATCACGAGGCCGGCGCACGGCGAGCCGCTCCATCCCTTCTGCGGTGCCGATACGAGGACGTCGACGCCGGTCGCTTCCATGTCGACCCAGATGGTCCCGGACGCAATGCAGTCGAGCACGAAGATGCCGCCGACGGCGTGGACGGCGTCGGCCACCGCGGCGAGGTACTCGTCGGGCAGCATCATGCCGGCCGAGGTCTCGACGTGGGGAGCGAACACGACGTCGGGCTTCTCGGCCTCGATGGTCGCGACGACCTCGTCGATCGGACACGGGGCGAACGGCTCCTGGGCGCCGGGGTTCGCTCGACGGGCCTTGAGCACGGTCGACGATGCGGGGATGTCGCCCATCTCGAAGATCTGGGTCCACCGGTAGCTGAACCAACCGTTGCGGATCACGAGAGTGTTCTTGCCGGATGCGAATTGGCGGGCGACCGCTTCCATGCCGAACGTGCCGCTTCCGGGGATGACCGCCACCGACGAGGCGTTGTAGACCTCTTTGAGGGTGGCGGAGATGTCGTTCATCACCCCCTGGAACGACTGCGACATGTGATTGACGGCGCGGTCGGTGTAGACGACGGAATATTCGAGGAGGCCGTCGGGATCGACGTCGGGAAGCAGTCCAGGCATGGCGCCGACACTAGACGGCCGCAGCGCTCTCGACCGCCTCGTGGTCAGCCGTGGTGGTGGAGCGAGGTGGGGACGCCGCTCGACTCGGCGAGGCGTGGTGTCGGTGCGCCGAAGAATCCATCGACTCGCACGATGAGCCCCGTGTTCGGGTCGATCGTGGTGACGTCGAGACCCTCCATCAGCACTCGGTCTCGTCGCACCATGTCCCAGCGGTATCGGTAGCGATCGTGGTGCCCGTCGATCTCCGACACGATGGCGAAGCGATAGTCGGGCTTCGTCGAATGGAGCTCCGCCATCAGCTTCTGCAAACCGGACTTGCCGACGAAGGAATCGCGTGGATCGTTCCAGATCACGTCATCGCTCACCGCCCGATCGAGCAGGTCGGGCAGCAACGCGGCGTCGTGTTCGTTCCACGCTGTCCAGTAGTCGACCAACGCCGGTGGCATCGCGACGTCCCACTCCTTCTTGCGAAAGCGCATACCGATGAGACCGGATGCGGAGCCGATGGGTTACTGCTCAGCCTTCGACGAACCCGTCCCAGCCGCTCATGTAGGTCACGAAGGCATCGCCGAGACCCTCGTCGACGAGATGTTGGCGGGGCACGGGCGGCCGGACCGGCGTGAAGTCGTCACCGGATGCGAGCTTGTTCGGGTAGTCGTGATGCAGGATCGCCACCCGCCCGAGGAACGGCATGTCGGCGCCGGCGTCGAGCACCTTCATCGCATCGGCGGGGTCGTGGATCTTGCCGGCGACGCCGATGGGGACGACGCGCCCGTCGGGGTCGGTGCGTCGCTCGACGTCGCAGGCGACCTCGACGAGTGAGCGGCCCTTCCATTCCTCTTCTTCCGGCTCCTTGAAGCAGTCCCAGAGCGAGAGGTCCATGAAGTCGACATCGCCGGTGTCGATCAGCTGCTG
>CALLIQ010000719.1 GCA_938008925.1 uncultured Acidimicrobiales bacterium | reverse complement strand
AGGTCGTCGTGGCCACCCTCGCGGAGCGCGGTCGTGAGCGTCTTCAACATCGGGGCGAGACGCCCGTAGCCCCCGGGCTTCAGCAGGTCGGAGCAGACGGTCGCCGGGTGGACGCCCATCGCCACCGCGTCACACAGATTGTCCTTGGTGATCCCCGCCGAGAAGCTGACCATGATTCTGGCTCCCTCTCCCTCCGGGGGCCGTTCCACGGAGGGGGTCCCGGCCGAGTGCTCGGTGATTCCCTCCGGGGGCCGTTCCACGGAGCTGTCGGTGACTCCCTCCGGGGGCCGTTCCGCTTCGCTGCACGGAGCTGCCGTGTTCGAGTGCTCGGATTCTCCCGTCGGCTGCTCGGTCGCTGCGGCGCCCGGGATGTCGAGGCGTCCGGGCAACGCGGTGTTGAGCTCGTCGAGCAGCGTCGAGGCCAACACGTGAAGCGGCGGTCCCGAGAGATACATCGTGTCCTCGGGCATCCACTGCTTCTCGTTGTCGACGACGAGCGTGTTCGTCAGCTTGATCCCGAATCGCTTGCCCCGCTCGGTCGCGTGGGCGTGCAGCTCGTCGATCAGCTCGATGCCGCGATCGAACTGCAGATCCTCGGCGAAGGCCTGTTCCTTGACCGAGACGTCCCGGTAACCGAGCTCGTCGTTCACGATCGAGGCCACGGTCTCGTACCCGAGCAGGGTCGGGTTGAGCTTCACGATCACATCGAGGTCGTGCTCGTCGATGAGGTGCTTGGTGATCCCCTCGATCTCCTCGGGAGGACAACCGTGGAAGGTCGAGAGCGTCAGCGTGTCGGAGATCGTCGACGAAAAGTCGAAGTCAGCGAATCGGGCCCACGAACCGGTGAGCTCGGAGCGGAGCGCATCGATCTCCGCCGTCGCGTCGCGCATGCCGCGGATGAACCCGGCGACCTTGTCGGAGGAGATGCCGGCGAGGTCGTAGCCGACGCTCATGTCGAACACGTGCGGGCCGGGATCCTCACCGACGTACTCGCTGATCGGCTCCCACTGTCGCAAGATCTCCAACAGCATCGAGGCCTTGACGTACTCGGTGAGGCTCTGGCCGACGGTGAGTTCCTGGCTCCACTCGATGTTGTAGCCGATCGTCTCCATGTCGATACACGGCCGTTGGATCACGAGATCGTCGATGATCTGGACGGTCTTCAACTCGAACAGCCGAGAGCCGCCGAGCCACGAGAGCACGATGTTCTCCGCGAGCTGGCTGTGTGGGCCAGCGGCCGGACCAACCGGGGTTGCGCAACGTCGTCCGAGGAAGTCGAAGCCGAGATCGATCGTCGGATCGGGCTTCCAGAACCGGGCGGTCGGGAGGTCGAAGATCTTCTTCCGGCTCACCCACTCGTGTTCGATCCGGCCGAGCAGCGTCGACAGCGACATCGGTGTGAGCGGTGGTGTTTCCTCAGGCATCGGTGGCCTCGGTGGTCGTCGGTTCGGAGAGTGTCGTGTCGTCGAAGGTGAGCTCGGTCAGCGAGAGCATCGTGTGCAGCATGACATTCGCGCCGGCCTCGAGATCCCCAGGAGCGGTGTATTCCGCGGGATTGTGGCTGATTCCGTCGACGCTCGGTGTGAACACCATGGCGGTTGGGCAGACCCTGGCGAGCATCTGGGCGTCGTGTCCGGCACCCGAGGGCATTCGCTTGACCGAGTGGCCGAGATCTTCCGCGGCGCCTGCGACCAGATCGACAACGGCGGGATCGAACAGCACCGGCTCGAATCGTGCGAGCGGGGTGGTGGTCACCGTGCAGCCCTCGGCCTCGGCGGTGGTCTGCAGGAACTCGGCGAAGCGGCGCTCCGATTCTTGGAGTGTTGCCTCGTCGGTGTTGCGGAGGTCGACGGTGAAGGTGGCCCGAGCCGGGACGACGTTGACGAGGTTCGGAAAGAACTCGACTCGGCCGACGGTGGCGACCTGGGGATGGCCGAGGTCGAGTGCGAGCTCCCGGGCGAACGCGGCGCATGCGGCGGCGACGAAGCCGGGATCCTTGCGGAGGTGCATCGGCGTCGTGCCTGCGTGGTTCGACTGACCGAGGATCTCGACCTCGGTCCAGCTGATTCCTTGGACCGACTCGACGGCACCGATGGTGATGCCTTCCTGTTCGAGGACGGGCCCCTGCTCGACGTGGAGCTCGACGAAGGAGTGGGGTGGCGCGGCCGGGAGCGGGGCGGGTCCGTCGTAGCCGATGCGCACGAGCTCGTCGCCGAGTCGGGCGCCGTCGATGGCGCTGATGTCGAGTGCGTCCTCGAGCGCCATGCCGCCGACGTACACGAGGCTGCCGAGCATGTCGGGGGCGAAGCGGGCACCTTCTTCGTCGGTGAAGAAGGCCACGGCGATCGGACGACGCGGGGTGACGCCAGCGGTGAGGAGCGTCTCGACGACTTCCAGACCGGCGAGCACGCCGAGGTTTCCGTCGTAGCGACCTCCGGTGCGGACGGTGTCGATGTGGCTTCCGCACATGACCGGCGGACCGTCGATCTGCCCGGCGAGCACGCCGACGACGTTGCCGATGCCGTCGGTCGTGATCTCGAGGCCGAGATCACGCATCCAGGTGACGACGAGGTCGCGCCCGTCACGGTCTTCGTCGGTGAGGGCGAGGCGAGCGCAACCCTCCGTGCCTTCGATGGCTCCGATCGCGGCCAGATCGGCCAATCGGCGCGTGAGACGGTCGATGTCGATGCGAAGGTCGGCGATGGCACCGGTGAGAGACGTGGTCACCGGTGAGACGGTAGTACGTCTTTACACTTTGTAAAGAGCCGCTCCAGTACGGTCGGGGCCCATGACGAAGCGAAATCGGGACGAACAGCGGCTTCGAGCCGAGTTTCTGGTCGAACCGTTCACCGAGGGCAAGCCCGGCCCCCACGTGGCAGCAGCCGTCGACGCCTTCACCGAAGCGGGCATGAGCGTCGAGCTCGGGCCGTTCGCGTCGTCGGCCGAGGGTGACACCGACGAGATCGCCGATGCGGTCGGTGCCATGATCCGCGCGTCGATGCGAGCCGGGGCGACTGCGATTCGGGTGCAGATCGGTGGCGAGTCCGGCGACCTCGTGAGTGGGCTCGATCTCCACCATGCGCTCGACCACATGGTGCGCGACGCCGAGCGCTCGACCGGTGTCGCATCGAGTGAGTGGACCCGGGAGCAGAAGCAGTTCGTCGTGCGCGAGCTCGACGAGCGCGGCGCGTTCTTGTTGCGGGGGGCGGTCGATGACATCGCCGAGGTGATGGGCGTGAGCCGCATCACGATCTACAACTACCTCAACGCCATTGAGTGAGAGTCATTGAGTGAGGGCCATTGAGTGAGAGCCATTGAGTCGCGCCACGGGGTGAGGAGCGACGCGCCTCGGCCGCGTGGGTAGCCTGCGCCGCGTGCCGTACTCGACCGTCTTGTTCGACCTCGATCACACGCTGTTCGACACCGACGCGAGCGAGGCTGCGGCCTTCGCCGCGACCATGGCCTCGGTCGGCATCGAGGATCCAACGTCGGTGTTTCCGGCCTACGACCGGATCAATCAAGCGCTCTGGAGGGCGGTGGAACGGGGCGAGACCACGCCAAACGAGTTGCGGCTCACCCGATTCGAACAGTTCGTCGCCGCCGCGAAGCTCGATGCCGATCCGACCGAGATGGCCGACCGATTCGTCGAGGGGCTCGGGTCGTTCGGCGAGCTGTATGAGGGAGCGCTCGGCGTGCTCGAAGCGTTGTCCGGGCACACATCGCTCTCATTGATCACGAACGGACTCGGCCAAGTGCAGCGGGAACGGGTCCGGCGGCTCGACATCGCCGACGTCTTCGATTCGATCGTGATCAGCGCCGAAGTCGGTGTGTCGAAACCGGACCCGGCGATCTTCGACATCGTCTTCGATCACATCGGCGAGGCCCGCCGCTCCGATGCCGTCATCGTCGGTGACAGCCTCGACTCCGACATGGCCGGCGGGGTCAACGCTGGTATCGACACCTGTTGGTACAACCCGAATGGCAAGGCCGGTCGAGCGGAGCTCCCGCTCGACCTCGAGGTGCAATCGCTGGCAACGCTGCCCGACGTCTTGCTCTGAGCTCGCCGCGACGCGATGCCGCAACGCGATGCCGCCAATTGATGCCGCGACTGGATGCCGCCACTGGATGCTGGGGGGCGATGAGCGGTCGGGTCGGCCAAGCGATCGTGTCGGCCCGCTCCGGCGGCCCCGTTTGGCGGTCGAGCGCAGATCTGGGAGCCTGTCGTTCGTGATCACCACGACGAGCGAGATCTCAGCCGAAGAGTTCGCAGCCGGCACCGGCTGGGAGATCAAACCCGAAGGTGCCTGCAAGGGAGAGGTCTGCGTGCCACTCCCGGACGGATACTCGGCGACTCATGCGGCCGATCGGCTTGGCATGGCGGTGGTCGAGAGCGAAACGGGCGGGCTGCTCGCCTTCGGCCCCGAATCGCTGAACGGTCGAGCGCTCGTCACCGCCAAGGCGCCGGAGGTGGTGCTCCCCGATCTCGACGGCCGCGAGTTCCATCTCTCGTCGTTGCGGGGCAAGAAGGTGGTCGTCGTCGCCTGGGCTCCCTATTGAGGCTGCCGCTACGACCTGTCAGGTTGGCAGGCACTCAGTGAAGAACTCGCTCCCCTCGGCGTCGAGATCGTCACGGTCTCGCTCGAGCTGAGCGATCCCGAGGCGTCTCGCCCGTTCATCGAAGCGGCGAATCCCACCCACCCCTCGCTGCTCGACCCAAAGCACCAGCTCGACGCGCTCTTCGGCGTGGTCAACATCCCGAACGTCATCTGGATCGACGAAGACGGTGTGATCGTTCGCCCGCCCGAGCCGGGTTGGCCACCGGGCGACGGTTACCCGGATTGGCTTCGCAGCTTCCTCGACGATCGCGATGCCGCGGTCGAGAAGAAGGCGGCGGAGATCGAGGATGACGATCCCGAGCTGGCCGCCCGCATGCGGGGTGGTCAAGATCGCGACGCCTACCCGGACGCGATTCGGGACTGGGCCCGCAACGGCGCAGACAGCGTCTTCGCCATGACGCCTGATGAGGTGCTGGCCTCGTCCGCCGATCGCGGGATCGACAAGAGCGAGGGAGCGGCCCACTTCGAGCTCGCCAATCACCTCTGGACCGCCGGCGAGCGTGACGACGCCATCGTGCACTTCAACCACGCACATCGGCTCCAGCCCGACAACTGGACCTACAAGCGCCAGGCGTGGTCACTGGTCGGCAACGAGCAAGCGGGCGGCGGCGAACTGGGTCGCTTCAACCAGGGCCCACTTCCCGGGGCCGAGGACGACTGGCCGTTTGCGAGCAACTTCACGGCCGAGACCGCAGTGACGCCAGCAGGGGACTACTACCCCAACACGCACACCGGTCGCTGAGGGCGTCTCAGGGACGCGCCGTGGCTGGCATCGCGGCGGCAGGCCGCGTTCGGACCCGCGCGGGATCGGTCGTCTCGATCGGGGGGCGCTTGTTACCGATGCGTCCACCGGTGACCAGCGACGCGAGGTCCTCGATCGGCATGGGTCGATGGAAGAGGAACCCCTGCGCCTTCGAGCCGCCGATCTGTTCGACGGCTGCGGCCTGGTCGGACGTCTCGATGCCTTCCATGATCACGTCGAGATCGAGGGCGTGGCACAGCTCGACGAGCGATGCGGTCACCGCCCGGGTCACGTGGTCATCGACGAGGTCGGCGACGAACGAACGGTCGACCTTGACCACGTTGATCGGCAGCTCTCGGAGGTGGGCGAGCGACGAGAAACCGGTTCCGAAGTCGTCGAGTCCGAGCCGGAAGCCGTGGCTTCGGAGCCGTTCGAGCACGGGCATTGCTTCGTCGGTTGCGAGCACGGCCGACTCGGTGATCTCGATGAGGATCGAGCTCGGGTCGAGCCCGGCGCTCGCGACCCGTTCGGCCATCCATGTGCAGATGTCGGGCGACTTGAGCTCGGCATCGGACATGTTGATCGACAGAGGCAGTGGCCTCCCTGCCTCGGCGAGGGCGGCGGCGGCCTCGATCGACGCGTCGGCGACGATCTGGCCGATCTCGGCCATGAGCCCCGCGTCTTGGGCGACGTCGAGGAACTGCCCTGGCGAGAGGTAGTGGTCTCCCTGCTTCCAGCGGACGAGCGCCTCTGCGCCGACGATGCCGCCGCCCGGGAGCGCGACGATCGGCTGGAACAACGGCTGGATGTGTCCGTCGCGCATCGCACGACGCAGGCCAGCCTCGACATCGAAGCGGCGCTTTGCCTGGGCCCGGAGGCGCTCGTCGAAGACGACGAGACGTTCGCGGCCCTGACTCTTTGCGGCGTATGCAGCGGTGTCGGCGTCGTCGAGGAGTCCGTCGGCGCTGCGATTGGGGGAACCGGCAGCGATCGAGATGCCGATGCTCATCGTCACGTGGATCGGCCGGCCAGCCACGAGGAATGGTGCTTCGAGACAAGCGAGTAGCTGTTCGGCAGCTCGAGTGGCCCGGTCCTCGTCGCCGTCCTCGAGAAGAAGGACGAACTCATCGCCGCCGAATCGGGCGAGGAGCGCATCGGGGCCGAGCCCGATCGACGCGAGCCGTCCGGCGAGGCGAGTGAGGAGCGCATCACCCGCCTGGTGGCCGAGCGAGTCGTTCACGACCTTGAAGCGATCGAGGTCGCAGAACAGCAGTGCCGGCGAACCGCCTTCTTCGAGCACGGTGCCGAGGCGGTCGACGAGCCGAGCACGATTCGCGAGCCCCGTGAGCTGGTCGTGAAACGCTCGCCACTCGAGTTCGGCCGTCACGCGCTCTTGCTCGGTCACGTCGCGCCCGATACCGAAACACCGGCCGACCGACATGTCGAAGTG
>CALLIQ010000718.1 GCA_938008925.1 uncultured Acidimicrobiales bacterium | reverse complement strand
CAGCCGATCACCGTGTTCGATCCGACGTCGCGTGGAGCCGTTGCTTATCGCGACCTGGCAAGGGAGTTTGCTGGTGAACCGACGTAGTGGACTTGGCCGAGGTCTCGGGGCGCTGATCCCGACCGAGGCGACAGGCGACAGCTCCGGCAACCTGCTCGAGATTCCGATCTCAGCGATTGCCGCGAGCGAGTATCAACCGCGCACACGGTTCGAGGAAGAGGCCCTGGTCTCTCTCACCGACTCGATTCGCGCCCTCGGCGTCTTGCAGCCGATCCTGGTTCGCCAGGTCGGACATGACCGATACGAGTTGATCGCGGGAGAGCGACGCTGGCGCGCCGCTCGTCGCGCCGGACTGCCGTCGATTCCAGCGGTGATCCGTGAGGTTGATGATCGTCAGTCTCTCGAGCAAGCGGTCGTCGAGAACCTGCATCGCGAAGACCTCAACGCTCTCGAAGAGGCGGCGGCGTACCAGCAGTTGATCGACGAGTTCAACCTGACCCAGGACGAGGTGTCGACGCGTGTCGGCAAGAGTCGCTCTGCAGTCAGCAACACGCTTCGACTGTTCCAACTCCCGGGTTCTGTGCAGCGGCTCGTGGCGAATGGTGAGCTGACGGCAGGGCACGCTCGTGCTCTACTCGGCAGTCCAGATCGATCGTTCCAGGAGCGACTGGCTGAGGAGATCGTCGCCGACGGCCTGAATGTTCGTCAGGTCGAGCAGTTGGTTCGTCAAGAGGTGGCGGGTGAAGAACTCGCGCCGGAACCGCTGGTCGATCCGTCGCTCACCATCGGTCGCGACGAGATCGGAACGACCAAGCCGGCCGCGTTCCTCGAAGTCGAAGACCAGCTCGGTACCCGTCTGGACACCCGCGTCAAGGTGTCGATGGGGAAGGGCAAGGGTCGCCTGAGCATTGACTTTGCCGATGAGGACGATCTCGCTCGGATCTATCAGATCCTGACCGAGGGCGGCGTCAGCCTCGATTGAGACCGCGCCGCGTTGCTTTCGACGGCAGGCCGGCGCCGGGCTGACGAACACCGTTCGGTTGTCCCCAGCTTGTGGACAACGCTGTGGGTAGTGTGAACTCTCAAGTCAGAGTGCAGTCCTCCTTCGAGGACGGCCGGAGACGACGGCGACGCGGTGTTTTCGACTCTTGAGATCGGTGTGAATCGGACCCGAAGGGCGTCCGACCCGGTCGGTAGCGAGCACGCGAAAACGAGAAACGGCCCGGGCTGATGCCCGGGCCGTTGTTCGTTCTCAGAGCGCTTGGTTCAGAGTGATGAACTCAGATCCCGATTTCTTCGAGCAGCTGAGCCTTGCCCTTCGCGCCGACGATGCGCTTGTCGACTTCGCCGTCTCGGAAGACGAGGAGCGTCGGGATGCTCATCACGCCGAAGCGCTGGGCGATTGCGGGGTTCTCGTCGACGTTGATCTTCGTGACCTTGACGGCGTCGCCCTGCTCGTCGGCGATCTCGTCGAGGATGGGAGCGATCATCTTGCACGGCCCACACCAGTCGGCCCAGAAGTCGACCACGACGGGTTCGCTTGCGCCATTGACGACCTCGTCGAAGGTGGTCTCGGTCAAGTTGGTGACGTTCTCGGACATGTTGCCTTCTCTCGTTTGAGCTTCGGGTGTGAGAACCCGTGATTGGGGTGGTGATATTCCCGGCACGAAGCCAGGGGAGTGCGGTCAGCCGTGCACGTTGGCTTCGAGCCAACGCTCAGCGTCGATGGCGGCCATGCAACCGGAGCCGGCGGCAGAGATCGCCTGACGGTAGGTGTCGTCCTGCACGTCGCCGCAGGCGAAGACGCCCTCGACGTTGGTGCGGGTGCTCGGGGCCTGCGTGATGAGGTAACCGTTGTCCTTCATCTCCAGCTGGCCCTTGAACAGATCGGTGTTCGGCCGATGACCGATGGCGACGAAGAGGCCGGTCGCAGCGATCTCGGACGTCTCGCCGGTGACGGTGTCTTCGAGCATCAGCTTCTCGACGGCCTGGTCGCCGATGACGTCGGTGACCGTGGTGTTCCACATCACCTTGATCTTCGGATTGGCGAGTGCCCGGTCCTGCATGATCTTCGATGCGCGGAACTCATCTCGACGATGGATGATCGTCACGGTCTTCGCGAACTTGGTGAGGAAGGTGGCTTCCTCCATGGCGGAGTCGCCACCGCCCACGACGACGATGTCTTGATCCCGGAAGAAGAAGCCGTCGCACGTTGCGCACGTCGAGACGCCGTGGCCGAGCAGACGCTGCTCGTTCGGCAGGTCGAGCATGAGGGCGGTCGCCCCCGTCGAGATGATGAGCGTGTGGGCGACGTAGGTGGGTTCGTCTGCGTCCGGATCGCCGACCCAGACCTTGAACGGGCGTTCCGAAAGGTCGACTCGGCTCGCCTTGACCGTCTGAAGGTCTGCCCCAAAACGTGACGCCTGGTCACGGAAGCCCATCATGAGTTCGGGTCCCATGATTCCCTCGGGGAAACCTGGGAAGTTCTCGACCTCAGTGGTCAGCATGAGCTGGCCGCCGGGCTGATCGCCGGTCGAGCTCGGCTCGCCTTCGAGGACCAGCGGATCGAGGCTGGCTCGGGCGGTGTAGATCGCTGCGGTGAGCCCAGCGGGGCCGCTTCCGAGGATCAAGACGTCGTGGATCGTGCTTTCGGACACCGAGATTGCTCATTTCGTCGCGACGACAACGTGTGGGGTCGTCTTTGTGAACACGGGAAACCGTACGAACCACGACCGGCGGAGATGTGTTCCACTGGTGACGCCTCTCACGTCCGTTTCGACGACTCGGCCCGAGGACCGTGATCGATCAAACCACGATGCGAAGCGACGTCGGCGCGCTCAGATGCCCTTCTTCTTCCACAGGAACATGCCTGCGAGGGTGAAGATCGAACCGAGGATGAGGTAGGCCAGCCACACTTCACCGTCATCGATGAAGGGCAGGAACGCCGTGAACGAGGTGACGAGGCGGACCAGCAGCACGAGGCCGATGATCAGCGCCACCATCGCGGCGAGGCCGGCGACGAGGAAATAGACCAGGGCGCGCGATGCGACCAGGGCCTTGCCAGTGGTCGCCGTCCGCACCGTGTCGACATAGCCGACAACGGTCGTGGTTGCTTTGGCCGCCCAGTCATCGCTGGCCGCCGGGGTGCTCGAGGAAAGGGCATCAGCGTCAGACATCGGCGTGAGCCTAGCGTCGGTGTCGAGAACGTGCAGACTGAGCTCGGCTACTCGAGCACGGTGGAGCAGGTTTCATCGACGAGACGCCCGATCTCGGTGCCGTCGGCGGCGAACTCCACGATGAACTCAGCGCCGGAGCCGTCTGCGTTCTCGACGATGAACCACACCCCGTCGGTGATGCCGAGCTCGGTGGCGCACAGCGACTCCTCGAGTGGCAACGGCTCGGCCGTCGCGCTCTGAGCGAACAGGTCGTCGATCGTCAGGTCGGCGGGTGGCCCGACCAGGCGCAACGCCCCGAACGGTTCGTCAGCGGCGGCGGTCGTTGTCGTGGCTGACTCGGTGTCGGCTGTATCGGTGTCGAAGTCACCGGACTCTTCGTCCGACTCGATGATCTCCGAGGCCTCGGCCGCGCTGGCTTCGTCGTCCTCCATGGCCTCTTCCATGGATTCCTCTTCCATGGCTTCATCAGCCATCGCGTCGTCGGCCATCGCTTCGGCCTCGAGCGCCTCACTTGCTGCACCGGCATTCGACGGGGACACCGTGGTCGCTTCGGAACCGTCCGCGTCGTCGGCCGCGATGGCGACGTCGTCGTCGCTCGATGATCCGAGACCCCAGCTGGCGAGCCCGATGCCGCCGACCACGACGAATGCGGCGGCGAGGGCCAACAGCATGCGGTTGCCGCGTTCGGCCCGCTGTTGCCGGCGCTCTGTCAGGTCGATGGTCGGCGCTGTCTCTCCGCCGGTATCGGTACGTTCTTCGCTGACGGCGCTTGCTTCAGCGGGCGTACCCGCTTCGAACACGGCCATGGCAGCGGCGATGTGGGCAGCCTTCATGGCGGCCGCCGCTGGCGCCGGGGTTGCGCTCGTCGAGGCGCTCACCGCCTCGAACTCGGCGACGCGGGCCATCAGGTCCGGGTTCGAGCGAACCTCGGCCGCCTCCTCCGCGGTGAGCTCGCCGTCGACGAACGCCGACGCGAGCTCGTCAGCACGCAGCTCGTCAGTGTCCACGTCGCCAGTGTCCACGGCGTCAGTGTCCACGTCGTCAGGGCTCACGTCGGTGGGGCCGTCTGGCCGTTCGAAGTCGGAGGGTTCGGTCATGTCGGTGGTCTCTGACGCTCGCCGGGCCCGTCTGGTTCCCCAATGAGTGAAGATTCCTGCCGGGAAGATGGGCGAGCGGCGGATGGGCGTGGCGGGGGAGTGGTTGGCGTGTCGTCTGGTGGCGCCAAGATCTTGGCGAGATGGCGCCGACCGCGCGCGATGCGCGAACGCACGGTGCCGGGTGCGAGTTCGAGCGTCTCGGCGATCTCGGCGTAGTCCATGCCGATCACGTCGCGCAGCACGACGGGGGCCCGGAACTCTTCGGGAATCTGGGGGAGCGCCTCGTCGATGGTGAGCCGATCGCTCACCCGTTGGGCGACTTCGGGCTCGTCGCTGATGCGGTCTGGTTCGTCGACGACGGCGATCGGGCGACGCTTGCGCCGCCGCAGTTCGTCCAGGCAGGCGTTCGTGGCGACTCGATGGCTCCAAGTCTTGAACGACGAACGGTTGTCGAACCGCGGGAGTCCCCGAACCACCGCCATCAGCGCTTCTTGGCACGCGTCCGCCGCGTCGGCGTCGTTGCCGGCGA
Organism: uncultured Acidimicrobiales bacterium; assembly: GCA_938008925.1. GTDB lineage: Bacteria > Actinomycetota > Acidimicrobiia > Acidimicrobiales > SZUA-35 > CALEWY01. Next base: position 878 of record CALLIQ010000718.1, on the reverse strand, counting down.
TGCGCCGACAGATGGCGTAGAGACGTTCGTAGTGGCGCTCCAAGAGCGCGTTCATGGCCGAGCTGTCGCCGTCTTGGGCGCGGGTGACCAGGATGTCGTCGGGCTCAGCGATGGCCAGAGCTTACGGTGACGGGTTGGGCGGGTCGGGGAGCCTCGGTCGGTCAGCCGGAGACGGTGATCTCTGCCAGTTCGAAGCGGTGATCGTCTTCTTCGCCCTCGTCGCTTCCGTCCTCGGAGAGACCGTGGTCGGTGATCCACAGCAGGAGCTCGCTCCCGACAGCGCCGATGTCGTCGATGCGTTCGCGACCGTCGCCGTCGACGATCACGGCCACCGGCTCGCCCCAGCTCGCCGGGTCGTCTCCGAAGGTGTCGCCGACGTAGAACTCGATCGTCCAGTCTTCGCTGTTGGTCTGGAGATCGATCTCTTCCACCCGAGCTTGTCCGCCGAGGTCGAGGATGAGGCCGACGCCGGTCTTCAGCTGGCCGAAATCGGGCCGTCGATAGGTGTCGCTCCGCCAGCTGGTGTCGTCGTCGCCGTCGAACGCCCCGCCGACGAGGTCGTCGTTTTCGGTGCCGTCGCCACCGAGCGCGGGCGAGTCGAGCGTCCGGGCGCCGACGATCGATGGTTCGACGACGGGTGTGACGGTGAGGACGGTCGTCGACGACCCGACGACGTCGGGGTCAGCTTCGGGAGCCTCCTCGTCGACGGTGGCCGATTCGTCGCCGAGCGACGATGCGAGGGGGGAGTTCGCGAACAGCTGCACGGCGACGACCAACGCGGCCGCAGTCAGGGCGAGCAAGAGAGCGGGGAGGATCCACGACCGCTCCGAGCGGAGGAATCCGGGTTCGTCGAGGTCGTCGTCGAAGTCCTGATCGAA
>CALLIQ010000717.1 GCA_938008925.1 uncultured Acidimicrobiales bacterium | reverse complement strand
CTGTGGCGGGTCAGCATCGACGACGTCGGGATCCTGGGCTTCGAGCTCGTGTACACCGACGCAGGCGTCACCAACCTCGCCGCCACGCTCGAGACGACCAATGCGATCACCTATGCCGACGGATCCGTCCTGAGCGACGTTCCCCTCGACGACTGTTGGCAGTTCCTGAACGGAGCGGTGCTCGAGGGCGAGACGGTCTTCTTCACCGTCATTGGCGTAGCGGTCTGTCGCGTCGACGTCGCGTCGGGCGCGACGTCGATCCTGATGCTCGAGGACGTCTCGCCCGGAGGCGGACTCGTCAACTCGATCCGATTCGATGCCGACGGCACGCTCCTCCTCGCCTACCAGGATCAAGACTTCGCCCCATTCACTGCATCGGTCGATCCCACCACCCTTGCGGTCGTCGAGGCCGACAGCGGTCGCCCCGAGCCACCATCGGCAGCAGACCGGTTCGGTTCTCAGCTCGATGGCGACGTCTTCGCTTCGTCCGGGTCACGCTCGGCACAGTCCGCCGATGGCTCGATCGTGGCGCTGCTCCAGTCCGGTCGTGTCGACATCATCGGCTGACCCCCGGGCGTCGGATCAATCTGTGCGGAGACCCTCGTAGAACGCATCGTCGGTCAGCTTCGCCTCGAGCTCGGGCGCAGGCTCTCGATCGGCGACGGGCGCCATGTCCCACGCTTCGTTCCACGTCCCATCCTCGCCGAGGTGCCAACGTCCGTCGAGCGTTCCGTCCGGCAACAGCCGGAACTCGGCCCGCCCGGCCCCGGTCGAGTCCTCGTACCACCCGACGAGGGCGCCATCGACCACGCGGGCCCGGATGCCGCCGACGTCGCAGCACTCATACGCGATGCGAGCCTCGTCTCCCACCTGCTGGATCAGCAGATCGCCGAAGTCGCCGTTCCAGAAACCGATGAACGGAGCAATCGGCGAGACCGTTGTGGTCGTCGCCTCGGTCGGTGGCGCAGCCGTGGTTTCGACGACACCGGATGCGAGCGTCGTCTCGACAGCTTCCGCGCTGGTCGTTCCCTCGCTCGACGAACAGCCTGGCAAGACCAGGACACAGCCGAGAGCGCAGATGAGCGTTCGTCGGGTCGCGACAGTGGTGATTCGCATGAGGTTCCCTCCTCCAACGTCCCGAACAACACGTTCAGAACACTGCGAACGCTACGGGATCACCGAAACGAGCGAAAAACGACGAAACGTCAGGTCGTCGACTCGATGCGCCGGAACACGTCGTGGGCGCCGCCCTCGGCCTGCGTCGGCACCTCGAACCACGTGACCCACTCGTGCATCTGCTCGAGGGTGATCGGCGGGTCTTCCCGACCGCGGGCTGAAACCCGTGCGTGCAGCACCTCGGGTTCGGCGTGGCAGTGGTGGAGCTCCGTCGCGGCGCCGAGTTCGGCCGCAGCGGATCGCAATTCATCGCGCTCCTCGCGGGTCCACGTGCCCCATTCGATCACCACCGTTCGGCCGGCCGCGAGCATGGCCAGGGTCGTGATCCACTGCTCACCCTCGATGCGGGTGCGAGCGTCGCCGTCCCACAGGTTGATGCCCTGGCGTTCGAACTCGTCGTCCGGGCACATCCGCATCGCGTCGAGCTCGGCCGCCAGCGCAGTCGAGTGCGTGGTCTTGCCGCTCCCAGGGAGGCCGGTGACGATGATCAGGCGGGCGCTCACGCGCTCGCGTCCTCAGTCCGGATCACGCCAGCGGCGACCGCATCGGCGATGACCGAATCGGCGAGGCGCCACAGCTCCTCGGAGCCATCGGCGATCGGCCCGTTGATCCGCCGGACCTGGTGCTCGGCGATGTCGTTGGCGAGCCACTGCGCACCGCCGGTGCTGGCGTTCAACAGGAGCGGTTGGAGGCGATCGATGGCGTAGGCGAATCGTCCGGTCGGGGTGTCGCGCCGCTCGTACTCGTCCCACAACGCCCGCATCGACTCGGCCTGGTCAGCGGGAAGCAGGCCGAAGATCCGATCGGCCGCGGCCTGCTCGCGTTGCTCCTTGTCGAGCCGCCCCTCGTCGTCGTAGATGTAGGTGTCGCCCGCATCCACCTCGACGATGTCGTGCACGAGCAGGAGCTTGATCGCGAGGTCGACGTCGACCTCCGGGCTCGCCCACTCCCCGAGCGTCAGCGCGAGCATGGCGAGATGCCAGGAGTGTTCGGCGGTGTTCTCCAGCCGTGACGCGTCAGTGATCAAGCTCCGACGAATGATCGTCTTGAGTCGATCGATCTCGAGGATGAACGCGATTTGGCGGCCGAGACGCTCGTGGTTGCCCGCGGCGATGGCGACGACCGACGCCGCGCTCGGCGCCGATCCGTCGCGTGAGGAAACGGAGCTGGTGCCGGTCATGACCGGCACCCTAGAAGCCGCTCGGGCGGCGGGCGACTACGTTTGACCGATGGACGTCGCGACCGCACTGGACTGGGCCGAGGGCTACAAGAACGCCGTGCTCATCACGATTCGGCGCGATGGGCGACCGCAGTCGAGCGACATCTCCTACACCCGTGATGGCGACTCGTTCCTGATCTCTCTCACCGCAGATCGAGCCAAGACCGCGAACATGCGTCGCGATCCGAGGGTGGTCCTGCATCTGACCGACCCGGCGACGTGGTCGTACGTGTCGTTCGACAGCACCGTCGAGCTTTCCGCCACCGCAGCCGCGCCTGACGACGAGACCGTCGAGTCGCTGGTCGAGTACTACCGGGCCGTCGCGGGCGAAGAACACGGCGATTGGGACGAGTATCGAGCCGCCATGGTCGCCGACGGTCGCCTCCTCGCTCGGGTCACGCCAAGCAGCGCCGTCGGACAGATCAACTCGTGAGACGACGGGCGGTGATCGAACCGTGAGCGGCGAAACCATCGTCCTCGACCTCGCCGGCCGCGAGGTCCGGGTCACGAGCCCCGACAAGGTCTTCTTCACCAAGCGCGACGAGACCAAGCTCGATCTCGTCGAGTACTACACGGCGATCGAAGAGCCACTCATGCGCGCGATGGGCGGCCGCCCGATCCTCATGCAGCGCTTCCCCGATGGGGCGTCCGGCAAGTCGTTCTTCCAGAAGCGGGTGCCGAAGGGCGCGCCGGATTGGCTCGACACGACGGTCGTGTCGACGCCGAACGGCACGACGTCGAACGCAATGGTCGCCACCGACATCGCCCACGTCGTGTGGGCCGTCAACATGGGCTGTCTCGGGTTCCACGTCTGGCCCTATCTGGCCGCCGACCCCGACCACACCGACGAGCTCCGGATCGACCTCGACCCCTCTCCGGGCGTCGACTTCGATGCGCTTCGCGAGGGTGCCCGCAAGACCAAGGCGTTGTTCGACGAGCTCGGCATCCGTTCGTTCGTGAAGACGTCGGGGAGTCGCGGCTTCCACGTCTACGTCCGACTCCGCCCGGAGTGGGACGGCTACGAGGTCAGAGCTGCGGCGGTCGCACTCGCCCGCGAGCTCGAGCGTCGCCATCCCGAGGAGATGACGGCAGCGTGGTGGAAGGAGGAGCGCGGGTCGAGGGTCTTCGTCGACTTCAACCAGAACGCCCCCCACAAGACCGTGTTCGGCACGTGGTCGGTCCGAGCCCGCGTCGGCGCACAGGTGTCGACGCCGATCGACTGGTCCGAACTCGACGACGTCGACCTCAATGCGCTCACGATCGAGAACGTGCCGGGCCGAGTGGAACGCGACGGCGATCCATGGATCGAGATGAACGACGATCCGCAGTCGATCGAGCGGTTGCTCGAGATGTCGGCGGCCGACATGGCGGCCGGGATGATGGATGCGCCGTGGCCGCCCGTCTATCCAAAGATGCCGAACGAACCGCCCAGGGTCGCTCCGAGCCGAGCCAAGAAGACCGACTGAACAAGCGGATCGGGGTGGCCGAGCCCCGTCAGGTCGCGGAAGGCTCGGACCGGGTCCGACTCGCTTCGCCTCGGATGGCGAAAGCAGCGGCGAGGCCGACCGTGGCGACCACGAAACCGACGAGATACGTGGCAGCGAAGCGACCGCCGCTCGCATCGTCGCCGACCAACACGTTCATGGTCTGGATACCGACGATGATGCCGATCATCGTGATCTGTTGATTCATCCCGTTCGCGATGCCGACGTCGCCCTCGTCGACCGCGCCGACGACGAGCGCCGCGATCGATGGTTGGGCGATGCCCGACGACACGCCGGACATGACCAACCCGACCAGGATCAGACCGATGCCGAGGCCGCTCGTGAGCGGCGAGGCGGCGATGAACGCAGCCATCGAGATCATCATCGCGATCGGACCCATGAGCGTCGGGATCTTCAATCCGATTCGGCTCGGCAGGTAGCCGCCGAGCAACGACGACAGGCTGAACGCGCCAGGGCGCGGCGCCATCAGCAACGCGATGCCGCCGACGGTCCAGAGATAGCGACCCTCGAGCAGCGCCGGCGTGATCACGAAACCGCCCATGTAGGCGAACTGCATCGTGGCCGAAGTCAGCATCGGGAGCGAGAAGTCGCGCCGGCGGAAGTAGCGAATCGGGAGCATCGGCGCAGCCGACCGCTGCTCGATGGAGACAAAGGCCCGGATGCCGACGACCAGCCCAGCCAGCAGCACCAGTGAAATCGGGTCGGTGACCGCAGCCCCGATGCTCTCGTCGCGGATCGCTGCGGTGATCCGAGTGATCGCCAAAAGGCCGGCGAGCACGCCGAGCGTGAGGGTTGTCGCTCCCGGCAGATCGAGCGGGCGCCCTTCGCTTCTCGGTGTCGGGCGTATCACCACGAGGCCGATGACGAACGCCAGGAAGCTGATGCCGGCGAACCCGAAGAAGAGAACCCGCCAGCCGAGCACGTCGATGAGCGGACCGCCGATCACCAGTCCGATCGTCGGCGCTCCCGTCACGGCGAACTGATACCAACCCATGGCCGTCGCCCGCCGGTCGGCACCAAAGGCGTGCATCATCAACGCGACGGCGTTCGGACTCACCATTGACGAGAACAACCCGAATGCGACCCGGAAGGCGATGAGCGACGCAGCGTTCCAGGCGAGCCCGCTGGCAGCGGTGAGGACCGCGCCAGAAGCCAGACCGAGGAGCACCATCCGGCGATGGCCGTAGATGTCGCCGAGCGTTCCAGCGATCGGCGTGCCCAACGCCGTGGCCAGGAGCAGGCCGGTGATGGCCCAGGTCATGGTCGAGCGTGAT
>CALLIQ010000716.1 GCA_938008925.1 uncultured Acidimicrobiales bacterium | reverse complement strand
ACGCATCGTGAACTGCAGGCACCCATGAGCAACCGGTTGGTGCTGCTCACCGTGGGGCTCGTCGCCGTGCTGATCGGGGCCAACTTCACGGTCTTGAAATTCGCTTTGGATCACACCACGCCGCTGTTGTTGGCTGGCATGCGCACCGTGGTGGGTGGCTCAGCACTCCTGGGATATGCACTGCTCCGTGGTGAGCGGTTGCCGACGGACCCTGCGGTTCTCCGTCGCATCTTCGTCGTGTCGTTCAGCATCACGACCGTCTCGAGCGGGCTGTTGATCGTCGGCGTGAATCGTGTGCCCGCTGGTGTCGCGTCGTTGGTGGCGAGCACGATGCCGCTGTTCACGGCGATCCTCGCATTCTTCCTCATGGGCGTCGCCGTGAGCCGGCTCGGCCTCATTGGCCTGGCCGTTGGGTTCACCGGCACCGTCGTGCTCGCATCGCCGTCGCTGCGAGGCGAGACCGCCGCCGTCGGGATCGCAGCCCTCGTCGTCTCTGCCTTGGCATGGGCATTCGGGAACGTCTTCTTGAAGTGGAAGGACTTTGCTGGGACGACACCCATCATGTTGGTCGGAGTGCAGTTGGCCATGTCGGCTGCTGTGCTGGTTCCCTTCGCCCTGCTCGTCGAGGGAGCTGGTCGCACCGACTGGTCTGTCGGTCTCCTCGTTCCCTTGCTCTACGCCGCGATTCCAGCGAATGCCGTGACCTTCGCTCTCATGGCGATGGTTGCACAGCGAGCCTCACCCACCCAGGCCGCTGCCACCGCCTACCTCATCCCTGTCTTCGGTGTCTTCTTCGGGTGGATCATTCGCGATGAAGTGCTCGGCTTCACCGAACTCGTCGGCGGAACGTTGGTCGTTGCCGGGGTGTACGCACTCGTGACGTCGACGGCTCGAGCCGCTGCGGCGAGCACTGCTTCCTGAGCTGCCGGATCCTGAGCTGCCGGCTCATCAGGGTTCACCGGCATAGGTCGTTGGTCACTTCCAATCGGAAAACGAAGCTCAAGATCGGGTGAATGCGACCGATGGAGCGGGGCCGTCACCCGCTCGACAGGACTCGCCCCATGAACACCCGTCGCCTCCCGCTGAGAACCAAGCTGCTGATCGTCTTGATCGTCCCGTTGTTGACGGTCGCGTTCTTCGCAGCCCTGCGACTCCAGGATCTGCGTCAGCAGTCCCAGCTCGCTGGCGACCAGCTCAGCCAGGTCGAAGAGAACGTTGCCGTGTTCAACGTGCTGACCTCGGTCCGTGCCGAACGAGACGGCCTGTTCACGGTGATCACGAACCGGAATGGCACCGAGGCCGCACGCTTCTTCAACGTGACCCGACCGGCCACGAACGCGGCGATCAACGGTGCGTTGACCAACCCCGACGTGTCGCCCGAGGTCCGGACTTTCATCGAGCAGATCGACGCCGATCTCGACGTGGCTCGCGATCTCCTCGGCACCGACATTCGAGCCTTCCGCATCGACTATGTCGACGAGATGGTCGGGCCGGCGGAGATGCGCAGCGCGTCAACGTCATCGACGGTTTCGCTCGCCGCCATGAACGACGTCGTCCGGGCACTCATCGATTCCGTCGAGGTCGACCCTGACGGTCTCCTCGACGCCGAGACGGCGGCCAGCTTGTCCTCGTTCGACGCGGTGCTGCAGTTCGACGAGGCCGTGCGACTCGAGGCGCTGGGCTATCTCTCGCTCTCGCTACTCGGCGCCGACCAAGAATCCGAGGTGTTGCAGGCGCAGACCCTGGAGCTCGCGAGCGGCGCGCAGGCTGCGGAAGCGACGATCCCGCTGCTCCTCGTCGATCCCTACGATGCGGAGCTGTCCGAGCTGATCGATTCCAGCACCTATACGAACTACCGCTCCCTGCGGAGCAACATCTCGAACTCGAACACCGAGGAGATCTTCGGTAACTCGTTCTTCCAGACGCTCGGCTTCTTGCGTGAGCTCACCCAAGAGCTCGATCAGCTCGACCTCACCATCATCGAGGGTGCGCAGCAGGACGCCCTCGACGCTCGATCGTCCGCAAACCAGCGGCTCGTGATCGAGGGTCTGACCGCCGCGATCGTTGCCTTGCTCGTGTCGCTCATCGCCATGTCGGGCTTTCGATCGATTCGCCGTCCGCTTCTCGAACTCACCGAGCGCTCGCACGAGATCGCGAGCGAAGAGCTCCCCGCCGTCGTCGCCCTTCTCCGTGAAGAGGGCCACGATGCGACCGTCCCCGACGTCGTGCCGATCCAGGCCGAAACCGACGACGAGATCGGCGACCTGGTCGACGCCTTCAACAACATGCACCGCACCGCTGTCGAGCTCGCCGCCGAACAGGCCGCTTCTCGTCGAACCGTCGCCGACATGTTCGTCAACCTCGGTCGACGCAACCAGAAGCTCCTCACCCGAATCCTCTCCTATCTCGATTCGCTCGAGCAGGAAGAGCGCGATGCCGAGATGCTGGAGAAGCTGTTCAAGGTCGACCACCTCGCAACGAGGATGCGTCGAAATGCCGAGTCGCTTCTCGTGCTCGCCGGTGCCCGGGCCTCCCGCGTCTTCGACCAACCGGTGCCCGTCGCCGACGTCGCCCGTTCGGCGCTCGCCGAGGTCGAGGGCTACGAACGAGTCCATCTCGACATCCGTGGCGAAGCCTCGATCAACGGCGAAGCCGTCGCCGACGTCGCACACCTGCTCGCCGAGCTCATGGAGAACGCGCTGTCGTTCTCGCCGCCGACCGCCCCGGTGGTGGTCATCGCCACCAACACCCCTGGTGGCTACTACATGGCTGTCGCCGACCAGGGCAAGGGTATGTCGGCCGACGAAATCGCATCGGCGAATCGCCAGATCAGCGAAGCCGTCACGCTCGAGGAAACCTCATCGAAGTTCCTCGGCCATCACGTGGTCGGCCGACTGGCCGCCCGTCACGGCATCGAAGTCGAGCTGATGCCGGGCGAGAACAGTGGTGTGACCGCTCGAATCATGGTGCCGAGCACCCTTCTCCATGTCGACCAGACCGACACCGGCGCCGCACCCGAAGCGACCCCGGCGCTCGCCGTCACCCCGACGGCCGAGCTCGAGGCGGCCCCCGATGCCGCACTTGCGCATCTGTCGATCGACGAGCCGACGCCCGAACCTGCGACCGCACTCGGCGACGCCGAACTGTCTCCCTCGCAATGGGGCGAGGTCAACGCGCTCACCGCCACCGAAGACACGACCACCGACGAGGCGGCCCCCGAGCTTCCTGCAACGGTTGCCGAGGAAGCCTCGGTGGCCCAGGCCGAAGCGGTCAGCCCGATTCCCGAGGCCCCGCTCGCTCCGGCAGCCCTGACAGCCCCGCTCGCTCCACCCGCTCCCTCGCTCCCACCCGAGGGTCGTGAGGTCCTCGACACGAGTCTGCTGCCTCGCCGCCGTCGCGGCGCCGATGCCGATGGCGATTCGGCTCCGTCGGGTTCGTTCGGCGATCAAGTCGCTCAGGCGGAGCGTGCCTCGGCCCAGAACCAGCGCAAGACAGACGCTCCTGCACCGGCCGGCGAGTCGGCCGAGGCTGCCCCGACGCTTGGAGCGACGGGTGCCAACGGCGAGTTCGTGGCGCTCTCCCGTCGCAATCCAGGAGCCACCCGAGCCAAGCACGTGGCGGAACAACCCGTTCCCGAACCGCCGAGCTATGCCCGTCTCGCAGCCAGCGACGACGAGGCCGGTACTGAAGCCGATCGCGAAACCGGCCAACCGTCGGACATCAAGGAAGCCGGCCGAGCGTTCGCCTCGAGCCTCGTCGGCTTCCAGCAGGGCGTCACCAAAGCAACCGGCAGCGCCGACAACCCATCGAGTCACAACGACACCCAGCCAGGGAGCCAACCATGAATCCGACTGACATCACGTGGATGATCACCTCGTTCGTCGATGAGACCCCCGGCGTGCTCCACGCTCAGACGGTGTCGGCCGATGGCATGAGCCTCGCCCATTCCACGGGGATGAGCGGGGTGCAGGCTGACCAGTTCGCCGCCATCACGTCCGGATTGGCGAGTCTCACCGAGTCGGCTGCCGAGACGTTCGACATCTTGCCGGTCGCCCGACAGGTGATCGAGACCGAGTCCGGTTGGATCCTGATCGTTCGGGTGTCCGACAGCGCCAGCTTGGCGGTCGTCACCGAGCACAGCGCCGATCTCGGCCTGGTCGGCTACGAGATGACTCGACTGGCAGAGCAAGCGGGTTCGGTCCTCTCGCCCGAAGTCATCGCCCAACTGAAGAACTCGCTGAGCGTGTGAACGATGCCGCTCGACGATGAAGCCCCGACCGGAGACCGTGTCGTTCGGTCATTCCTGGTCACGGGAGGCAGAGCTTCCCTCAAGGAGGCCGAAGAGCTCCCGCTCGAGAGTCGTGTGTGTCGAACCGCGGACGGTCAGGCCCGCATCGGGGAACTGAGCTTCGAGCGACGCGACATCGTCGAGTTCGCCTCCGAGCCGAACTCGATCGCCGAGATCTCCGCCCACCTGGGCCTGCCGATGTTGTCGAGCTTGGTTCTGGTGTCCGAGCTCGTCGATTCCGGCTACCTCGAGGCGGCTGATGTCGTCGAGGAAGTGAACATGGAAAGCCTGCAGTTGATCCGCGCCGCACTACTCAAGCTGGGAGCGAAGTCATGACCGGAGCCCCACCCCCGAACGCAGCGGCCGGCAAGGCAACGTCCGCCAAGCTCGTCGTCGCCGGCGGCTTCGGCGTCGGCAAGACCACCTTCGTCGGTGCCGTCTCGGAGATTCCTCCGCTGCGCACCGAGGAGAACATGACCGAGGCGGCTTCGAACCACGACGACGTCTCGAAGGTCAGCGCAAAGCAGTCGACGACCGTCGCCATGGACTTCGGCCGCATTTCGGTCACCGATCAGCTCGTGCTGTACCTCTTCGGTACCCCTGGACAGAGCCGCTTCTCGTTCATGTGGGACAAGATCACCATGGGCGCTCTCGGGGCCGTGGTGTTGATCGACACCCGCCGTTTCGACGATTCGTTCCCCGTGATCGACTACTTCGAAGAGCGTGGGATCCCGTTCGTTGTCGCCATCAACGAGTTCCCCGACTCACCATGGGCCGACCCCGCTGCGATTCGAGAAGCGCTCGCCATCGCCGCCGACATCCCCGTGTTCAACACGAACGCGATGGAGGCGGACCAGGTGCAGGCTGCGTTGATCACGCTGATCGATTTCCTGATGGCCCTTCTGGCCGCACAGGGCGGCAAGCGTCGTCTGCGCAGGTCCGACCTGCTCAACCGCTGATTTCGCTCGTCGAGCGGCATCGAGCCGCCCGGGTTCACATACTCATGACGGTGGGTCAGATGGTCCTACTGGATCATCGACCAACCCGACATACTTGGTGTTCGACCCCTCCCCGGAGTACGACTCAATGGCCACTGCCACCCTTCCGCCCGAGCTGCGTCTCACGCACCTGAAGCAGCTCGAAGCCGAGAGCATCCACATCATGCGTGAGGTCGTCTCGCAATTCGAGCGACCCGTCATGCTCTACTCGATCGGCAAGGACTCCTCGGTGCTGCTGCACCTGGCGAGGAAGGCCTTCCACCCCGGCAAGATCCCGTTCCCCTTGCTCCACGTGAACACCACGTGGAAGTTCCAAGAGATGATCACCTTCCGCGATCGCATGGCGGAGGAGATGGGCTTCGAGCTGATCTCGTGGACGAACCAGGAAGGGCTCGAGCAGGGCATCAACCCGTTCGATCACGGTTCGAAGAACTACACCGACGTGATGAAGACCCAGGCGCTCAAGCAGGCCCTCGACGCCGGTGGCTACGACGCTGCGTTCGGCGGTGCCCGCCG
>CALLIQ010000715.1 GCA_938008925.1 uncultured Acidimicrobiales bacterium | reverse complement strand
CGAGTCGGACTTCGGCTTCCTCGCCATCGTCGAGGGAAACGCCTCGCGTATCGAGAACGACTGGATCGAGAGCCTGAGCGGTGACGACCGCACGGAGCTCCGCTTGCTCGAGAACGGCTTGCTCACACCAGAGGAGCTCGACGTGTTGCTGGCCCTGCCCGAGTTCCTTCTCCAGACGCAGATCTCGGCCTACACCGACGGTCTGGCGCTGGTCGAGTTGATCGACCAGACCGGCGGTGAGTCAGCGGTCGATGCGGCCTTCGACGATCCCCCTCGTTCGAGCGAGCAGGTGCTGCACCCGGAGGCCTACCTCGAAGAGGCGGAACCGGTGCCGGTACCAGCGATCGAGGTCGATGGCTTCGTGCTCGACTCGGGTGTCTTCGGCGAACTCTCGATCAGGAACTGGCTCGGCCGCATCGCCGGAGACGGCTGGGGCGGTGACTCCTACGTGTCGTTCGTGCGGGGCGATGAGATCTGCACGTCGCTCGCCATCGTGGCCGACACCGACGGCGATCTCGGCGAGATCGAGTCGGCGGCGAACGACTGGGCGAGCGGTGGATCGGACCGAACGACCGAGCGCAGCGTCGAGCGGGTGACCACGAGCGCCGGTGACACCGTGCAGGTCACGGGCTGCATCCAGGGCTGAGTTTCCCCACCAAGCGGCTGTGGGGCAGGCTGTCGGCATGAAGATTCGGATCGGTTACGGCCTCGGCACGCGCAGCGACACCAACGACCAGGATCGCTTCACCGAGCTCGTCGACGGGCTCGAGCGTCTCGGCTTCGACTCCCTGTGGCTGTCCGAGCGCATCAGCGGTGAGTGTCCGGACCCGTTGGTCGGTATGGCCTTCGCGGTGGCCAGGACCACCAAGCTCAAGGTGGGCATGTCGGTGATGGTGTTGCCGGGTCGGAACCCGGTCGTGTTGGCCAAGTCGATTGCGAGCCTCGACCGGTTGTCGAACGGTCGTGTGCTGCCGGCGTTCGGTCTCGGCGTCGCCAACGCTGCGGAGCATCAGGCCTTCGGCGTCGACCGAAAGGACCGGGGTGGCTGGTTCAACGAAGCGATGCCCTTGATGCGCCGCCTGTGGAGCGAGGACGACGTGAGCCACGACGGCAAGCGGTTCACGATCGAGAACGTCACGATTCGTCCAAAGCCCGTGCAGACGCCACTCGAGGTCTGGCTCGGCGGTATCGCACCGCTCGAACTGCGTCGCGTTGGCCGACACGGTGACGGCTGGCTGCCTTCCTTCTGCACCCCCGCCCAGGTGGAGGAAGCTCGAGTCACCATCGAGCAGATCGCCGACGAGAACGATCGAGAGATCGAAGACGAGCACTACGGCGCGCTGATTCCCTACCGCCGCAACGATGAGCCGCTGAGCGAGCAGTATCAAGCGATCCTGGCGGCTCGTAACCCCGACGCCGACCCCAGCGACGTGATCCCGACGAAGGACGAGCTTCCGAAGACGATCCAACGATTCGTCGACGTCGGGTTCTCCAAATTCGTCGTCATCCCCGCGAACGAACCCGATGAGTGGGGCCCCGAGCTCGAGGAAGTCTCGAGCCTCGTGAAGCCGCTCGAGAACTAGAACCCGACAACCCAGACGCGAGAACCCGACAACGTCCCGCCACGATGGAGCGATCATGACCAACCTGAACCTTTCCGCCGACGAAGTGCTCACCACCACCCGATCGGTCCGCAAGCGGCTCGACTTCGACCGTCCGGTCGATCGGGCGCTCGTGCTCGAGTGTCTCGACATTGCCCTGCAGGCGCCCACCGGCTCGAACAGCCAGGGCTGGCAGTGGATGGTGGTCGAGGACGCCGACAAGAAGAAGGCGATCGCCGAGCTCTACGAGAAGAACTTCAACGCGTACGCCGCGCAGCCGGGTCGCGAGTACGAAGAGGGCGACACGCGAGCCGATCGACAGGAGAAGGTTCGTTCCTCGGCCTACTACCTCGCCGAGAACTTCCATCGGGCGCCCTACCTCGTGATCCCGATGATCGAGGGCCGACTCGACGAAGGCATGCCGACGTTCGGCCAGGCGAGCCAGTGGGGATCGATCCTGCCGGCCGTGTGGAGCTTCATGCTCGCTCTGCGAGAGCGGGGCCTCGGCTCGGCGTGGACGACGCTCCATCTCCCCGACGAGCAGGCGACGGCGGAGATCCTCGGCATCCCCTTCGAGCGTTACACCCAGGCCGGCCTCTTCCCGGTCGCGTACACCAAGGGCACCGACTTCAAACTCGCCAAGCGGCTCCCCGCCGCCGAGCTGACGCATTGGGACACGTTCGGGAATCACTGACCCGGAACGGCCGCCGCCGAAACCAGCGCCACCGGGACCACCGACCGGGGACGGGCGAACCCACTGGCCAGTAGGCCTCGCGTCGGTTCCACTGAGTGAAGGTTCCCTTGTGCACCCCGAGGGTGCATGCGAGCCTTTTCGGATGCGGAGTCCAAACCAGCCAGTACGAACACGTCGCCTGTGGGCCCTCCTGGCCCTCGTCACCATGCAGGTGATGGCCCTGACGGGGACGGCATCGCCGGCGAGCGCCCGTGTTCCCGGCCTCACCTTCACCCAGACCGGTTGCGAGGGGTTCAGCGACAGCGTCGCCCGCCTGTACGCCGCCGGATTCGGCCGCCAACCCGACCAGGACGGCTTCCAGTTCTGGATGGACGAGTACACGGCCGGGCGTTGGACATTCCCCGCAATGGCCGGCTTCTTCGTGGAGAGCCCGGAGTTCGTCGCCACCTATCAGGAGCTCGACAATCTCGGGTTCGTCCAGCAGATCTATCGCAATGTTCTGGGACGTGAAGGCGATGCCGAGGGCATCACCTTCTGGACCGGTCAGATCGACTCGGGTGTCACCCGTGCCGCGATCCTGATGCGCTTCGCTGAGTCGCCCGAGAACGTGACCATCACGGGCACCGAGGAGCCGCAGCTCGGCTTCTACAACAACGGTCTGACGGCTCCGTGGACGTGCGACGGCCTTCCGCCACTGCCCCCGAGCGCCTGCACCATCCTCTCCCGCACCGCCACTGGCATGACGGTCCAGATCCGGATCTCGAACCTCGACACGGTGGACAGCGTGAACGCCACGATCAACATCCTCGGTCAGGTCAACGTCCAGAGCCCGACCGGCCCGGAGAACGTGCCTGGTGAGGCATCCGAGCAGGTCGTCCCGAACATCGGGCCACGACAGACGGTGGAGGTCGAATTCACCGTCCCGTTCCCGATCACGGCCGCCGCCGATCCGGCGACCTCCGGTTGCTTCTTCGTGACGACGAACCTCGAGACGCTCTGATCCGACTCGACAACTGAGAACGACCGATGAGGGCGGGGCCACGAGGCCCCGCCCTCATCGCGTCTGTGGCCGTCTCACGGCTCGAGTGTCGGTGTCGTTCGGGGCCGTTCAGCGTCGTTCAAGGTCGTTCAGGGTCGTTCAGGGTCGAGGTGTGTCGCTGGCCAACCGTGTCTTCGCCGCCCGCTCGAGTCGAGCGAGGCTCTTTGGGTTGACGCCGATGGCCGAATGGAACGTCGCTCGATCGATGGCCAGCGTGGTCAGGCCCGTCGCCCCGGCGTCGATCGTCGCCGTGCGGGGGCGGTCGAGGAGCAGGGCGATCTCGCCGAAGTGCTCGCCGGACCGCATGACTCGTTCGGTGTGATCGGACCGGGTCACGACGCAGTCGCCCTCGAGGACGAGGTGCAGGTGCTCGCCCGGTTCACCCAGGGTCACGACCCGCTCGTTCGGACCGAACTCCGCCAGCTCGATCGAGGCCAGCAACCGTTCGACGCTGTACGCCGGGAGCGGAGCGAACGCGGGAACGGAACGAACTGCGGAGACGAGGGTCGGGTCGATGGTGGGCCGTTGGCGATCGATCGCCATCAGCCTGGTCAGCACGCCGGCGATGGCGAGCGCCAGGAATGCGCCGACCGAGACGAGTGCGATCGGCACGCTGAAGCCGTCGGCGACGAATGCGAAGGCGAGTGCGCCAACGGCGATCGCCGTCATCGATGCGCCTTCGAGCAGCCCGAAGATCCTCGCTGCGAGCTCGTCGGTGGCGAGGCCCTGGAGCATCGCCATCCCGGCGACGGTCGCGATCGATTTCCCGATGCCGCCGAGCGCGAACAAGACGATGGTGAGCGAGACCGAACCGCTGGCCGCGCTCGCAGCCACCGCAGCGCCGACCGCGAGCACACCGAGTGCGATTGGCGGCGTCAGCCGCCGGCACCCCACCAGGCGAAGCGACGCCATCGCTCCGGTCAGCGCTCCGAATCCCATGGCCGCGTTGAGCGCCCCGACGGTGGAGTCGGAGCCGTTCAGCAGTTCGAGTGCGACGGCGACGAACGCGACGTCGAGCGCTCCGGTGGCGAGGAACACGAGGGAGATCACGCCCACCAACAGCCACGAGTCGGGGACCTCGCGAAGCGCCCTGAGGCCTGACCGAAGGCCCCGAGCACCGGCGGGTTCCTCACCGGGCATGTCCTCGACCGGCACGTCCTGGCCCGGGCTGTCACCGATGGACTGTTCGTCGCGTCGGCGTTGAAGCGACGTCGCGGCGACGGGGATGGCCACGACCAGCATCAGCACGGCGGCCACGATGAACACCGCAGCGGGAGGCCCGAACGACAAGACGATGCCGGCGAGCGCCGGGCCGGTGAAGAGGCCGGCGGTGCCGACCACGTTCGAGGTGGCGGTCGCTGCGGTGAGCTCCTCCAACGAGCGAGCCATCGGGGGGAGCGTGGCGGCCACCATGGGCCGGGTGAGCAACAGGCTCATCGCCGAGACGAATGCAGCGAGGTACACGACGGCCCAGTGGGCCTCGGTCAACATGGCGACGCCTGTGATCGACAGGGTGACGCCCTGGGCCACGAACCCGGCGACAAGGGCCCGCATCGGCCGTCCCCCGTGGTCGAAGGTGGCGGCGATCGGGGCGAACCCGATGGCGGGGAACAGCAGTGCGAACAACACGATGCCGGTCTCGCGGACCCCGCCTCGTTCGTAGGCGTACACCATGAGGGCGAGCCAGGTTCCGTGCTCGGCGATGCCGTGGGCGCTGAGCCCAGCGAGGACGCGTCGAAGGTCGCGGTTGCGCAGCAGCGTGACGGCGAGCCTCAGACCACTCACGACCGGAATCCTCGCCCCATCACCCCTCCTACGTTCCACCGAAAGCCGGCTGAATCTAGACCCCTTCTGACGCCCGTGTCTATGACCCTGCTTGGGACCCTGTCTGGAGCCCTGTCTGGTCAGGTCGCAGCAGCGATCGCTTCCCAGATGCGCAGCGGGGTGCACGGCAGGTCGATGTGGCCGACGCCGAGATGACTCACCGCGTCGACGATGGCGTTGTGCACGGCCGGTGTGGCCCCGACGGTGCCGCTCTCGCCAACCCCTTTGAAACCGAGAGCGTTGAGGCTGCTGGGCGTCGCCGCCGGCACCGTCTCGTACTGCGGAACCTGGTCGATCGAGATGATGGCGTAGTCGGCGAAGTTGGCGGT
Organism: uncultured Acidimicrobiales bacterium; assembly: GCA_938008925.1. Taxonomy (GTDB): domain Bacteria; phylum Actinomycetota; class Acidimicrobiia; order Acidimicrobiales; family SZUA-35; genus CALEWY01. The sequence goes on along the minus strand of CALLIQ010000715.1, from coordinate 599 downwards.
GATCGGGTTGCCCGCGTCGTCGAACTCGATGGTCTCGCCGAGTACTTGAGCGATCCCCGAGGCGATCCCACCGTGCAGCTGACCGTCGACGATCATCGGATTGACCCGAGGCCCGGCATCGTCGACCGCGATGTAACGCAGGATCTGCACGCCGCCGGTTTCGAGGTCGACCTCGACGACGGCGACGTGCGCGCCGGAGGGGAACGTGTTGCGACCCTCGGTGTCGTAGAACTCACCGCACGACAGTTCCCGCTCGGCCGCTTCGGCTCCGAGCGCAGCCAGCGTCGCCCAATTCACTCGCTTGGCCGGCGTGCCGACGACGTGGAAACCGGCGGGGGAGTCGGCGTCGGCGGGGGAGAGTACGACGTCGCCGACGGCGGCTTCGAGGTGCTCTGCGGCGAGCGTCTTCGCTCGATCGACCACCATGGTCGAGCTGTTGTGGACGGCGAGTCCGGCGGTCTGGAGCGAACGCGACCCGACCGCGCCGACGCCCGACCCGATCGCGTCGGTCGACCCTTCGACGACTGCGATGTCGCTCGGATCGATGCCGAGTACGTCGGCCGCGATCTGGGCCCAGGTGGTGGCGTGGCCGTGGCCCT
>CALLIQ010000714.1 GCA_938008925.1 uncultured Acidimicrobiales bacterium | reverse complement strand
GGCAGCGGCGATCGAGCGACGCTCGATCGAGTTGAGCTCGCACGACTCATCTCAGTGAACTCGCACGACTCATCTCAGTGAAGTCGACGTGACAGGGTCTCGATCGCCGGATCGTCGACCCCGGCCGTTGCGAGGAAGTTGGCAACGTCGAGGCCGTCGAGCCAGCTGGCGAGAAAGCGCAGTCGGTCCTCGAGCAACAAGGTGAGTTCGTCATCGAGCTGAATGGGTTCTCGATGCGGGCCGGGCGTCGACCGCATCCATTGGTTGAACCCGCGCACGCCAAGCTCGTAGTCGTCGACGATCGCGTCGGTCGCGACGCCGTTCAGACGGAGAAGCATCGCGGTGATCAGTCCGGTCCGGTCTCGGCCGGCGCTGCAGTTGAACACGACCGCCCCATCCACCCGAGCGATCTCGTCGAACACGGCACCGACGTCTTCGGCGAAGAAGCCGAGGTGGTGCGGGTAGGAACGTGGATGGGCGAGCAGGCCATCGCACAGACGCATGAACTCGACGTTGGCCTGATTCTCCACCGGACGATTGACTCGCCGTGGCAGACGACCGGGCTCGCTCGATGTCGTCTCCGGCCCGTGCTCATCAAGGTTGCGCAGATCGATGACGAGCGAAACGCCAGCGTCGATCGCCTCGGCCCAACCGGCATCGGTCATCGTCGAGGTCGAACCCGCTCGGAAGACGCGATGAAACGCTGTCGACCCTCCGTCGGGGAGCGGGATGCCGCCGAGATCTCGCACGTTGCAGGAACCGCTCCACGCTCGATCTCGGTTCATCGCCGAATGCTAGGAGACCGAGTTCTGCCGGCGATCGCGGCCTGCGATCAGGCTGGGACCGGTGCCCAGCGATCGCCGCTCTCGAACCATCGCTCGATGGCTCGATCCGACGGCCGGTTGGATCGCTTCGCCGTCCTGAACAGCGAGGCGAACGGACTGAGCATCTGGCGCAAGACGGAGAACGTCGCCAGCGAGCAACGCTCGATCTCGAGCGTGAGCGGCATCGTCGTCGCTTCGGTGTGGCGGTCGGGTCGATGACCCGTGAGTGCCGAGATGCGATCGAGCGTGGCCTGGTGAAGTGCGACGAGCTCGCTCGGCGACGCCTTGCTCGTCTGGTTGAGTTGGTAGGGCATCGGAACGCCCGCCGCACCCGAGCTCGTGTCGATGAGTTTCCCGCCGAAGTCGCTGCACACCGTCATGTGCACGGGCGTGAGGGTCGCAAAGGAGTCGCCGGTTGGGGAGAGCAGAGTCGAGAACACAGCCGAGTGACTCGGCAGGTCGAAGCGAAGCGACCCGACGGGGCGGAATCCGATGGCGACGAGCTCGTCGATGGCGGCGGTCGGATCGAAGTCGAAGCCGCGTTCGATGTGCCGAGGAGCATCGATCGTGTGGGCGATCTGGAAACCGGGTAGCAGATGAATCGACGCTCGCTTCAGTGAACGAACCATCGCGACGCCGAGCAAGAGAGCGATGGTTGCGAGGCCGACGACGACGGCGAGGACGATGCTGAACACGGTGAGGTCATCGGCCGGACAGCTCGAGATCTTGACTGGGCCAGACCGCGCGACGACCGGCGCCGTCCGGCCCTCGTTGCGCCGCGGATCTATAGTTCCCCCGTTCACGATTGAGGGAGGGACCAACGTGTTCGAACGGTTCTTGGACAAGCTCGCCATCGTCGCCAACGACCCGAAGTATCTGCTGGTGACCGCCACGGGCATTCTCTTCGTCGGTGCCGGTGGCTACTGGCTCTTCGAGGGGATCATCGGTGGTCGAGACGAAGGCCCGATCCGCTCACTCTGGTGGGCCGTCGTGACGGCGTCGACGGTCGGCTATGGCGACGCCTACCCCGAGACCACGGCCGGGCGTGGCGTTGCGGTGCTGTTGATCGTCGCCATGGTCACCCTGATCCTCCCGATGATCACGGCGCTGTTCACCGCGAAGCTGATCGTCGACCGCGATGCCTTCACCCACGAAGAGCAGGAGGAGATCAAGATGACCCTCGCTGCGATCGCCGAGAAGATGGAAATCGACACCAAGTTCAACATCGACGGGAACCACGAGACCGGTCACCGATAGTCGATGTACGGCTAGCTCCATCGACAAGTTTCGCCCATCACGGATCCCCCGCGCGGGGTGGGTGAGGACGTACGTTCTCGCCGGGCAGAAGGAGTGGGCAATCGACCCTTGGAGGGGAAGATGCTCCGTACACGACTCGGTCGCATCGGCATTGCCGGTGTGGCGGTCTTGACCATTGGACTGCCCGCGTCGATGGCGTCAGCCGTCGACGACGACATCGACTACACGCTCGGCGAGGTCACGCTCGTCGCCGGCGACGCAACCGCCTCAGAGCTCGGCGATGGCGGTCCGGCTGTCGACGCGCTGATCCAGGGCCCAACCGGGGTCACCCGAGACGCCGACGGCAACCTCTACATCGCAAGCGACGCTGGCTTGGTCCGCAAGGTCGCTGCCGACGGCACGATCTCGACCTTCGCCGGTGGCGGCGAGCCGATCGAGGGCAACGGCGACGGCGGTCCGGCCACCGACGCATCGATCGATCGCCCGTTCGACATCGTCTTCGACAAGGACGGCAACGCATACATCTCCGACACGGCCGGCTTCATCCGCAAGGTCGCGGTCGACGGCACGATCTCGACCTTTGCCGGTGGCGGCGAGGTCGGCATCGAGGGCGACATCGGCGACGGCGGCCCGGCCACCGACGCCTATCTCGGCACCCCGTCGGGACTCGCTTGGCACGATGGCGAGCTCTACATCGCTGGCGGGTTCACCGGCCTCGTCCGCAAGGTCGCAACCGACGGCACGATCAGCACCATCGCCGGCTCCGTCGACTTTGGCGCAATGGTCGCACTCGAACCGCCCGATGAGATCCTCGGCATCGTCTACGGCGTCGACGTCGACGCAGGGGGCAACGTGTTCATCGCATCGTCCTACTTCGACGACGGTGGCACCGTGTGGAAGCTCGACAAGAGCGATGAACTGAGCGTCGTCGCCGGACGGGCGATCACCGGCGAAGACGAGTTCCCGGATGCGTTCGGTGACGGTGGTCCTGCGACCGACGCCGTGCTCACCGCAGCACTCGACGTCGAGGTGCATCCTTCCGGAGGCGTCGTGATCGCCTCGGGCGACACGGTGCGAGCGATCAGTCCCGCCGGCGTGATCTCCACGGTGGCTGGTCAGCCCAGCGCTCCCCGGCTCGCTCGTCTGCAGGGAACCGAACTCGAGCTCGACTCGGCCTTTGCCGTCCACATCGACGGTGATGACACGGTCATCTTCACCGACGCTGACACCGCCCAGGTGTGGCGTCTCGTGATGGACGACATCACCGATCCGGTCGTGAAGATCGCGATCCCCGAGTCGATCTCTCGCTACGACAACCCGACCGTCTCGGTCGATTGCTACGACAACCGCCCGGGCGTCGAATGCACCGGCACCGCCGATGGCGCCGCGCTCGACACGAGCGTGCAGCGTCCCGACCCCATCACGGTCACCGCGACCGATGCGGCCGGCAACGTCACGACCAAGACGGTCGACTACACCGTCGAATGGGAAGTCACCGGCACCCACGCCGGCTCGTCGGGCACCGAGGCGACCATCGCTCGCCTCTACGCCGCCTATTTCGGACGCCTGCCCGAGACCGGTGGCTTCGACTACTGGGAGGCCGAGCTCACGGCCGACCCCGAGGCACTCATCGCCGCGTCGAACTTCTTCTCGGCGAGCACCGAGTTCCAGGATCTCTACGGCTCGATCACCAACGAGGAGTTCGTCACGCTGATCTACCGCAACGTGATGGGACGCACTCCCGAGCCCGAAGGCTTCGACTTCTGGGTCCTCCAGCTCGAGCAGGAGAGCTTCACCCGTGGTGAAGTGATGCTGTTCTTCAGCCAGTCGGACGAGTTCAAGGACCTCACCGAGACCAGCTGATCCCTATCCTCCATCGACGTGGAACCAATCTCCGTCGATGACTTCGAGCAACTCGTCGGGGAGGCCATCGACGGCCTCCCCGACGAGATCCTCGACCTGCTCGACAACGTCGTCATCATGGTCGACGACGAGCACCCAGAAGAAGACCTGCTCGGCCTCTACGAAGGCGTTCCTCGCACCGAGCGAGACGACTACGGCGGCTTCGAACTCCCCGACCGAGTGACCGTCTATCGCCTGCCCTTGTGCGCCGAATGCGCCGACCTCGACGAGCTCCGCTCCGAGGTCATGGTCACCGTGGTCCACGAACTGGCCCACCACCTCGGCATCGAAGACGACCGCCTCCACGAATTGGGCTGGGGCTGAGTGAGCAGATGACCGGCTACCGCAGGAGCGGTGAGTCGGGGGCACCCCGGCTCAGGCATCCGGGCGCTCGGTACTCGCCGTTGAGCAGCGGGTTGTAGTTCAGCTGGTACCAACCGGCCGCCTCTTCACCTGAGCGGGCATCTGCGCCGAGGGCGACAGCGGTCTGTGGCGCGGCCCACATGGCGACGCACTCGGTCTCGCTCTCGTTTCGATGACCGACGAGATGGGCCAGCTCGTGGGTGAGGATCATCATTCCGAGCCGTGTGTCTTCGTCGAGTGGACGATCGGCGAACGCCGCTGCGTCTCGACACACCGTGAACTGCAGCTCCGTCGTGGTCGATCCCCATTCGACGAAGCCCGGCTTCGCCCTGAAGTCGAGCACTTCATCCCAGATCCGTCGACAGTGGACCTCGAGTGTCGGGTTGCCGCTGACGTCTTGAATCGCGGCGGAAAGCTGTCGGTCGTAGCGTTCCGCGGCGACTTCTTGAACGACCACGAGCACGATGAGAATCCCGACGGCCCACCGCATGATGCGTGGCCACGGAGAGCGACGTTCCAAGTGCCTCGTGATCAGCTTCGACGTGTTCGGTGACTTCGTCTGGACGAGGGGGTTCTGTGCGGGCGCGTCGACGGCGACATCGGTGAAGAAGTCGTCTTGGCGATCGGTTCCCACGCTGAGAACATCGGCGATTTGCCGTGCCGGCCTGAGTCAGGAAGCGAGACCGGCGACGAACTCTCGGATCAGCGCAACCACCCATTCGGGTTGGTCGACCTGCACGTTGTGCCCGGCACCCGCGGCGATGCGCGGCTCGTCGACGAAACGTCGGAGGTTGTCCTCGGGCACCATCGCGTCGTCCGAACCGGCACCGAGGACGACCGGACACGCGGCCCTCGACAGCAGCGCTGCCATGTCGAGTGGCTGTTGTGCGAACGTCGCCGGATCTTGCGCGGTTCGCCACCCGTTTGTCTCGTCGAGGACGACAGCGTCGGCGCACAGTGCCGGGTCCGACGCCGCTTCGGGAGCGAGACCGGCGCCGCGGACGAACCGCACCAGCGCGTCGGCTTCCGACTCCACCCATCGAACGCCTTTCGCCGCGACCGCAGCAAGCCCCTCGACCTCCGCGTCGAGCCAGGTGGTCTTGACCCCGAGGGCGAGCACGCCGCGCACATCGCAGCCGAAGGCCTGCGAGCCGAGCGCCACGCCAACGGCGCCGCCGAGCGAATGCCCGACGATCACGACGGGTTCGGCAGTGCGGTCGGCGATCGCCGCGCCCAGCGTTTCGGCCATCGCGTCGATCGTGTAGTCGCCCGTCCAGGGTGCGGCTCCATGCCCGGGGAGATCGAGCGCCAGGGTGTCGCCATCCCAATCGATGATGTCGAGCACGGGCGACCAGACGCCACGGGCGGCGCCCAGCCCATGGAGGAAGACGAGCGTCATGGCGAGACCTCCCAGGTCACGGGTAGATGTTTGAGCCCTTGTTGGAAGTTCGACTCGAGTCGCTCGGGCTCGCCATCGAGCGAGATGGCGCCGAGTCGGTCGAGGATGGTGCCGATCATGGAACGCATCTGCGTGCGGGCCAGGTGTGAGCCCAGGCAGAAGTGCGGACCGAAGCCGAACGACACGTGATCGTTTGGCGTCCGGGTGATGTCGAAGCAATGGGGGTCGTCGAACACGGCGGGATCTCGGTTCGCTGCGAGGTGATAGACGGCGACCTTGTCGCCCGCTGCAATCGAGGTGTCGCCGAGCACGACGTCGACCGTCGCCGTGCGACGGAAGTGCATGACGGGCGGCCAGAAGCGGAGCATCTCCTCGACTGCGCCGCCGATTCGATCGGGTTCGGCGAGCAGTAGTCCGAGCTGGTCGGGGTGCTCCATCAGCGTAAGCAGCCCGCCCGGGATGCCGTTTCGGAGTGTCTCGTTGCCAGCGACGGCGAACAGGAAGAACAGCGTCTCGAACTCGTCGCTCGACAGCGAGCTGCCATCGACTTCCGCGGCCAACAACAACGACACGATGTCGTCGCCCGGCTCGGCTCGCAGATGGTCGGCGAGCGCGTGGGCGTAGGCATACATGTCGGCGAGGCCGGCCCGGGTCCGGGGATCCGGCATGGTGCCGTTGGCGTCGGGTTCGGGTCGCAGCGCGAGAGCGGCTCGGGCCATGTCGCTCCCGTTCGCAGGGTCGAACGAGGCCGAACCGGCGTAGTCGGTGTCCTGGTAGCCGATGACCCGGTTCGACCAGTCATAGAGCAGGCCTCGGTCCTCGGGTGGCAAGCCCAGCACCGAGGCGAGCACGGCCACGGGGAGATCGGCGACGACGTCGGTGACGAGATCGCACCGACCGAGCGGCTCGACGGCGACGACCAGTTCGGTCGTTCGTTGCTCGATCTCGGCCTCGAGTGCGGCGATGGCACGAGGGATGAACGCTCGCGAAAGCAGGTTGCGGAGTCGGGTGTGATCCGGCGGATCCTGATTGAGCATCATCGACTGCACGAAGCTCAGGTCCTCTGGCCGCGATGGCGTGCGGAGCTGTGTCCCGCCGGCGTGACTCGAGAACGTCTGCGCATCGCGCAGGACGTGTTTCGTTTCGGCGTAGCTGAGCACGGCCCAGTAACCAGGGCCTGCCGGCCACCCGCTCAGCTCGGGCTCGGGCACCCAGACGACGGGCCCGAACGTTCGCAGCCGATCGATGACGTCGTGGGGCGCACCCGTTCGAAACGTTCGAGCATCGAACAGTGCTCGCAAATCGGCTTCGTCGGGCGTCGGCACGTCGACATGGTGGCACGTTGACGTCCGCAGCAAGGATGAAGTACCAAGGGATCGCATCGTCAACGGAGGAGGGACCGTGAAACGATTGTCTCGCATCGCGTATTTGTTTCTCGTCGCGGCGCTGACGTCGGCGATCGTCGGATATGTGCTGGTGCACGTGGCCGAGGCGGTCGCCGGCACCGAAACGCAGTCAGGCCGCGTCCTCGACCGGATCGAGGGCGAGCGCGAGGTCACGAACTGCAGCGTTGGCCGCAACCGCGTGTGCCGCACGACGGTGTACCCGACCTACACCGTCATTGGTGAGCGCCAAGACGGGTCGACGTGGCTGGTGGTCGGTGAGGGTGCGTATGACGCGACTGGCGGCGAGAGAGGGGCGGTCGAGGTGTCCACCTCGGGACTCACGAATCGGGTGCTCGGTCTGAGCGGGGAGGACGACGAGTGGAGCCTCCCGGTCGGACTCACGATCTTCGTCGGATGTGTCGTGCTCGGTGGTTGGGGCCTGTTGGTGTCGGCATATGAGTGGCGTCGTCGAGACGGGCGCTGGAAAATGGGATCGTTCGAAGGCGGTGAACGATGGGTGGCGGTCCCAGGCGTCGCGGCCGGGCTGGTCGTTGCCATCTTCGCCATCTTCAGCCGGGCGTGGGGGCTCGACGTCGTGACATCGGACGACGCCCTGGGTGGCTTCGTCGCCGACCCGTTCGACTATGCGCTCGTGCAGGAAGAGGCGACCGACCGCGGCGGCGGTGTGCAGGTGAACGAGCCCTTCCGAGCTGCGCGGGTCGACCACACGGTCGTCGGCGCCGAGCATCTCAGTGAGGAGCACCGGACGGCGTGGCGGGAGGCCGATGGGGTGCTCGCCATTCCACTCCTTCGAGCCGAGCGGCCTACGGGAGTGCTGAGTCGGGTGGAATTCGGTGTCGTGCTCGACGGCGAGATCATGCTCGCTCAAGACTGCCCCTCCTCGCTGCTGCAGTTCCCCAGCAGGGTCGGTGGCAGCGGTGTGGAGGCGGGTTTCGTCTGTTTCGAACAGAGCGCTGAGGGCGCGACGTTCGTTGCGCTCAGCGGGAGCAATCAGTTCCTCGAACGCGACGCGAGTCCGTCTTATGAACTGCTCGACGGCACGATCGTCGACCCCTCCGACTAGCGAGAGTGGTTCTGATCTGAACCAACAATCGCTCCAGGTCGACCCAACCCGTGCCGAACGACCTAGGTATGGAACTCGGGCTGTGGTTTGTTGGCGTGTTCGCCCTGATCGGCGGTCTGTTGGCGGCGCGTCTCGGTATCGGGGTGTCGCCCATCATGGCGCCCGTGCTGATCGTCGCTCCGGGCGTCTCGGTTCGAGAGGCGCTCGGCGCAGCGCTGCTGGCCGAGGTCTTCGTGCAAGCGACCTCACTGTCGACCGACGACCGCATGCAGGCGGTCGACCAGACGACCTTCCGGCAACTTGCTGCACTCGCTGCGGGAGCCGGCGTCGTCGGAGCGGGAATGATCGGCATGCTCGGCGACTCGAGCATCAAGGTGCTCGTCGGCGTGATCGCCGGGTTGATCGGGATCGTGTTCTTCTTCGACCTCGACCCTGAAGAAGAAGACGCCCGCATCGCAGCGGGTTGGGGAGCCGCCGAGCCGGCCGAACCTCGCGCGGTGTCCGCGTTCGGTGAGACGTTCTCCTATCGGGCCATGCGTCTCGACGAGGCGAAGTCGGTCGCCGTCGGAGGCGGCGTCGTCGCTGGATTGCTCGGAACCGGCCAGATCGAAGTCCACCGCCTCTCGCTCCTGCGTCGCCAACGGATCCCGAGCGTCGTGACTACCGCGACCGCGCTCATGCTCGGACTTGTCACCGCCTTCGCCGCCGGTGTCACCCACCTGCTGCTCGCAGTGATCGCTGATGCGAGCATCACGCAGGTCTCCTCCCTGCTCGTGTTCATCGTCGCCGGAAGCTCGGTGGGCGCGCTCGCGTCGCGACGGCTGCCGTCGCTCCCGGGAGAGATCGTCCTGAAGGGTCTCGGCGTCTTCGTCCTGCTGCTCGGCTGCTTCACGATCGCCACCGGCCTCATTCGCTGAGCCGGAGGAGCGAGCTACGCCTCGCTCCGGATGACGCTGATGCCCTCCGGGTCGACCAGCCCGCCGTGCTTGAGTCGGTTGTGGCTGTGGCCGACGTGATGCAGGCCGAATGCCGATTGCAGCGCGGTGTACATCCCCATCGCGTCGAGCGCGTTGTTCACCGACTGCTTCGCGAGCGTGAGCCCGAACATCGGACGCTTGGCGATGTGGGCGGCCATCTCGGTCGTCGCTGACTCCAGCTCGTCACGAGGCACGACCTTGTTCACCATCCCGGCCCGCAGCGCCTCCTCGGCGGTGATGGCCCGGCCGGTGAACAACATCTCCTTGGCGAGACGAGCGCCCGCCTCGTAGGGATGAGTGAAGTACTCGTGGCCGTTCACGCCGAACGCGACGACCGGGTCGGAGAACGTCGCCTCTTCGCTGCAAACGATGAGGTCCATCGGCCACACCAGCATCAGGCCGCCGGCGATGACCTTGCCCTGGACCGACGCGATCGTGGGCTTCGGGATGTTGCGCCAGCGCCAGCACAGGCCGACGTACATCTCGGCCTCGCGAGCCATGTAGCCCTCAGCGCCGTCAGCGTCGAAGTGGCACTGAGTCCCGATCGTGTTGAGGGCGTCCATGTCGGGGTCGAGGTCGGACAGGTCGTGGCCGGAGGAGAAGTGCTTTCCGTCAGCCGCGAGCACGATGCAGTGCACCGATTCGTCTTTGGCCGCGACGTCGAACGCCTCGTTGAGCTCGGACAACATCAGGTAGTTCTGTGCGTTCGCGGCTTCGGACCGAGCCAAGGTGATTCGTCCGACGCGGTCGGCCGGGGAGTCGTAACGGACGTGATTCCACTCGCGGGTGGTGCTGTCGCTCATCGGGCCGGTTTACCGCTCGCCGGTGCGGAGCGCCACCCGGGTTCAGACGAGGGGCCAGGGCCAGCGGTGACCGTCGGTGTCGTCGATCGGGAACTCGCCGGCGTTCAGCAAGGCTTTGGCTCGGGTCATGACGGCATCGATCTCGAACGGATCGAGCAGCTCGGCCAGGCCTTCGGGGGCGCCAGCCTCGACGAACCGATCGATGCACTCGAGCATCGACGCAGGGATCGGCTCGGTCACGAAGTCCCACATCACCGTCCGCAGCTTCCACTGAGCGTGGAACGCGAGGCCGTGGTCGATGCCGTAGACCCGGCCGTCGCGGCCGAGGAGACAGTGGCCTGACTTGCGGTCGGTGTTGTTGCCGATGAGATCGAGCAGGCACAGCTGCTTGAGATCGTCGAGCCCGACGCCCTCTTCGAACAACGTGAAGTAGTGCTCGGAGAAGTCGGCGTTGACGAACGCTTGGATCGAGCCTTCGCCGTAGGGTCCGTCGGCCAGCGTGGTGGGCGGGATGACCGTCCAACCGAGCGCATCCGACAGTCGATACATCGCGACCTCGCGCTTGTAGAGGTCGGGCGGGAAATCCCACAGCGGCCGCTCGCCTTGCCCCGGCTTGTAGATGCCCTGGTGTGAGCGCTCAGTGCCGTCGTCGCCGGTCGCCGTGACATTCACGAGCAGCGTTGCATTCGAGCTGTTGGCCATCCGGCCCTCGATCTGCATCTCGCCGTGCTCGAACAGGTCGAGCAGCTCGGCGAAATCGAGCGAGAACGCTTCGGTCGACTCGGGATCGACGTTTGGAATGCTCGACTCGGCCACGGGCCGTTGTTAGTTCAACCTCGGGCAGGCATGGCCACCCGGGGAGTCGGGCTGGCCACACAACTTGCACGGCGGGCGGCCCTTGGTCATCAGCTCTTCGGACGTCGCGATGAAGCGGGCCGCCTGATCGACGGTGAGGTGCACGCGCAGCGAGGCGCCGGTCGAGACGTCGCCGAGGAGGTCGTCTTCTTCTTCTTCGTCTGGGTCGAAGTCGACCAGTTCCTCGATGACGAGAACGACGGCCGACTCTTCTTCGTCGACGCCGACGGCGATCTGGCCGACCACCCACTCGGGAAGTGCCGGTTCGATCAGCGGGACGCTCGGCGTGTCGGTGACGGTCGGAGCGGGAAGGTCTTCGAGCACCGTGCCGAGATAGGTGGCGAGGGCTGCGACCTGTTGCTTCTCGAGCTTGATGGAGACGTAGCGGCTCTCGTCACCGGCCTGGATGTAGAAGACGCGAGCGCCGGGCTCTCCGACCGCACCCGCGGTGAAGTGCGTGACCTCGCGGAACTCGAACGACTCACTCATCGGCCGGCCTCAGTCATCGCAGCTGCCACCAACACCTCAGCTCGGAACCAACGTCGAGAGGTCGTCGCCCATCGAATTGACGGCGAGGACGACCGGGCCGCCAGCGGTGTAGAGGATCGCGGAAACCGAGCACTGGCCGATCACGATGCGCTGGAAGTGATCGAGGTGCGTGCCCATGGCCTGGGCGACGGCAGCCTTGATGGTGTCGGCGTGGGAGGTTGCGACGATCGTCTCGCCCGGGTGCTTGGCGACCAGGTCGTGCACGGCATCGACCATGCGGCTCTGCATCTCGGGGAAGGATTCACCCCCGGGGAAGCGGAAGCCGCTGGGGTAGCGCTGGACCTGTGACCACTCGGGCAGCTTGTTCAGCTCGATGAGCTTGCGCCCAGTCCACTCGCCGAAGTCCGCCTCGATCAAGCCCTTCTTGGTGCGGACCCGGTTGCCGGTGGCTTTGGCGATGGGAGCAGCCGTTTCCTTGGTGCGCTCCATCGGTGATGCGTAG
>CALLIQ010000713.1 GCA_938008925.1 uncultured Acidimicrobiales bacterium | reverse complement strand
CCGGGCCGCCGCCGGCGACCTGCACACCGCGTTCGGTGTGACGGAGCCCGATGCGGGCACGGACACCAGCCGCATCACCACCCGCGCCACCGACGACGGCATGGGCGGCTGGATCATCAACGGGCGAAAGATCTGGAGCTCGAAGGCACTGGAGTCGGAGGTCTGCCTGCTGCTCGCGCGGACCGACGGCGAGCCCGGTGAGGGATTCGGCGGGCTCACCCTGTTCTTGGTCGACCTCGATCCCGACCACTGCGACATCGCGGCGATTCCAAAGGTCGGCCGCAACGCCGTGGCGTCTTGCGAGGTCGCGTACGACGACCTGCCCGTCGAGGGCTGGCGCATGGTCGGCGAGCGCGGGCGAGGGTTCCATCACATCCTCCACGGGCTCAATCCCGAGCGCATCCTGCTCGCCCTCATGGCCTGCGGCATCGGCGAGGCCGCGCTCCGCCGAGCGACCGACTACGCAAACGAACGAGAGGTCTTCGGCCGCCTCATCGGCGCGAACCAGGCCATCAGTCATCCGCTGGCCAAGGCCCACATGGAGCTGAACGCGGCAGCCACGCTCGCAATGAAGGCCGCATGGCACTACGACAACGGCCTCGAGTGCGGCGAGCTGGCGAACACTGCGAAGTACCTCGCAGCCGAAGCGAGCTTCTTCGCGGCCGATCAAGCCATGCAGACCCACGGCGGACTCGGCTACGCGAGCGAGTACCACGTCGAGCGATACTGGCGTGAGGCGCGACTCCAGCGGATCGCCCCGGTCTCGCAGGAGATGACGCTCAACTACATCGCCCAGAACGTCTTGGGGCTTCCCCGGAGCTACTAGTACCCGGGCGCAACCTCTGGGGTCAGGTCTCGATTTCCAGAGGTGTCACCCACCGCCTCGATCAGCTCGCCGAGCGAGACCGATCGAGCGTCGCCAGCACCTCGTCGGCGAGCGCTGGGTCGAACGCCGTCCGCGCTGCGAACCGGGTGGAGGCCAGCCAGCCTTCGGCTGAGTCGAGTCCGATGCCGTACCGCTCGACGATCTCAGCTGCGATACCCGGGCGGTCGTGGAGGGCCAGGGCTTGCGCCACGATCGCATCGACGATTCGACCGACCTCGGTCGTTCGGCCGAGCAGCACCTCATTGCGGACGGCGAAGACGAACGAGGGCCAGGGCGTCGGTTGCACCGCGATCTGACGGAACTCGCCGTTGTCGACGTAGGTCTGTGTCATGAACCGGTCCCACAGGAAGAGCTCAGCATCACCACCGCCGAGCGCCTCGCGAGCGCCGTCGAGTCCGCCCGTCACGACAAATCGCTCCTCGCCGAGCGCCTGACCCAACCGCTCCGCCTGGACGAACGACATCAGGTGCGAGCCCGACCCGAACCGAGAGATTGCGATCTTCGTGCCGGCGAGTTGGCTCTCGTCTGTGATGTCGCCTCCGGCGGGGACATAGACGCCCCACTGGAGCGGTGATTCCACATACACGCCGATGATCGTGGCGCCGAGTCCCTTGTCGATGGCGTCGACGGTGCCCTCGGTCAGGATGCTCACGAGATCGAGCGATCCGTCCTCGAGCCCGGCCAACATCGCCCCGGTCCCGCCTGGCTGGTCGGCCCATTCGAGGTTCAAGTCCGACAGCGCATCGGACTCGATCGCCAGATGCCACGGCAGGTTGAAGTGCTCGGGGACACCACCGAGACGAATCGTCTCCGAGGTGTTCTGACCGGACGTGCCACCGACGGGCTGCATGCCTTCCGAGGCTATGGGCGCCGACGACGGAGCGGTCTCAATTCAACGTGACCTCGATCACTGCCGGATCTGAACGATTGTTGTGGAAGTCGAAGGCGACGATCTCATACCGGGCGATGCCGTCGGCCGGAGCCCCATCGCCGAACACCGTGTCGTCGAGGAACGACGTCTGTCCAATGTCGCCCCCTCCCCCGATGTAGCGGGCATCGCCCTCTCCATCGGTTCGGAACACGCCGTACGAGCCGAACTCCACGTCGTCGCTCGAGGGTGACCACTCCATGAGCACCCCTTCTGCCGTCACCTCGAACTCCACGCCGACGATCGCGGTCGGTGGCGTGGTGTCGTCGACGGCCAAGACGTCGGTCCACCGGCGCTCGAGCACCTCGTCGTCGGCGATGACCCGAAGGATGTAGGTGTAGAACGTCCCGGGCTCGACGTCGTCGTCGACGAGACGAAGCGCCCCGATCACCTCGGCGTGCGGCGTGTCGAGCTCGACGTCGTCCTTGCTCGCCGATCCAGACCGGAACACCTCGGTCTCGAAGCGGAACAGCTGGTAGACGACGTCATCGCCTTCGACCTCGGACCACGTGATGTCGATCGCTGACGCCGACATCGCGTTCACGCCGACCCAGTGGCTGGTCTCGTCGGACACCTGCGTCGGCACCGGCCGGACAGGGATCGGATCTTCAGCCGCGTCGTCGCCGCCCGAGTCGCCCGCGCCGTCACCCGCGTCGTCAGCTCCGTCATCAGCGCCGTCACCCGACTCCGCCGACGACGACCCGTCGGCGTTCGAGTCGGTTTCGACCGTGGTGGGTGCCGGCGTCGACGTCTCGACCGACGCAGCATCATCGGAACCAGACGAACAACCGGCGGCGACGATCGCGAGCACCACGGCGATGGCGAACCGAGAAGAACGCATCAGAAGTTGGTCCGGATCGCCCAGAGGTCGGGGAACGCTGGCTTGAACAACGTGGTGGCGAGGTAGGCGGCGCCGTCGGAACCACCCGTGCCGGGCTTGGTCCCGATCGTGCGACGGACCATCATCACGTGCCGGTAACGCCACTCCTGGAGACCTTCGTCGAGGTCGGTCATCGTCTCGCACAGTCCGGCGAGACCGACATCGCTGCCGTAGGCCTCGACGAGCGTCGACTGCACGATCTCGTTCCCGACCACGGGCTGGCGTACATCTCGATCGAGCACGACGTTGGGGATCGGGCGGTCCTGGCGGTGCAGCATCCAAACGAATGCGTCCCAGATCGTCGGCGCGTTGAAGCGACGGTCGAGCCGCTCGGCTTCCTCGCCTGCGAACCAGTCGATCTGAATCCGATCCTTGATCCCGAGCAGGAACTCGAGTTCGCGGAACTGCGCCGACTGGAATCCGCTGGCGTTCGCCAGGAACGACCGGAAGCTCGCGAACTCGGCGGGCGTCATCGTCTCGAGGATGTCGACCTGGCCCACCAGCGTCTTCAGGATCTTCAGTACGCGCTTGAGCTGATGCTGCGCTGCGTGCACCGAGTTCGAGTCGAGGTGGACCACGACGCGATCCAGCTCGTGGAGCATCTGCTTGAACCACAGCTCGTAGACCTGGTGGATGATGATGAACAGCGTCTCGTCGTGCTCGGGCTCGCCCGAGTCGGGATCGACGGACATGCATTCCTGGAGGTCGAGCAGCTCGCCGACCTTGAGATACGTGGAGTAGGAGAACTCAGCCACTTGGGCCTCCTTGAATCGAAGTGATCGACAGGGGTGATCGGAAGGACTCGGTGATCGACAGGGCTCAGCGATCGAAACGGCTAGGCGACCGACAGGGCGTCGGGGTCGGCGAGCGGATCGAGCTCGGGGAGCGGAGGCAGTGCCTGCACCAGCGAATCGATCGCC
>CALLIQ010000712.1 GCA_938008925.1 uncultured Acidimicrobiales bacterium | reverse complement strand
GACTCAGTGCCCCCTAACTCAATGCCGTACGACTCGACCGACGATCGGCAGGTGGCGCCATGAACCGCTTGCTCCTCGCCATTCGCCGAGTCATCGGTCGAGGCCGACCGGGACCGTGGACGTCGCGTCTGCGTCCCGCCGACGTGCTCGGAACCGGCACCGTCGGCTTGCGGACCCGGCGGGCCCGTGCCGCCTTCACGGCACTCGGGATCGCGATCGGCATCGCATCGATGGTTGCTGTCATGGGCATCTCGTCGTCGAGCAAGGCCGATCTCTTGGCCGAGCTCGACCGTCTGGGCACCAACCTGCTCCAGGTTCGATCGGACGCGAACGCGTTCGGCGAGACCACGACGCTCCCACCGGACGCGCCGACGATGATCCGACGCATCGGCCCCGTCGACGCCGCCACCTCGACGACCGAGATCCGAGGCGACGTCCAACGCAGCGACAAGACACCGTCGAGCACCCAGAACGGCATTCAGCTCCTGGCGTCGGAAGCGAACCTGGCGTCGACGCTCGAGGCGGAGATGTCCGCCGGTCGTTCCCACGATGACGCATCGGTCACGCTGCCGACCGTCGTTCTCGGGTCGATCGCAGCGGAACGCCTCGGTATCGCCGACCTCGACGACGGACCTCGGGTCTGGATCGACGGTCGCTGGTACGACGTGATCGGTATCTTGAAGCCCTTGCCTCTCAACCCCGAGATCGATCGCGCTGCCCTCGTCGGGTACGACCACGTGCGCAACACGCTCGGTGAGAAGGCACCGCCGTCGTCGATCTACGTGCGAACCCAGCCCGAGCAGGTCGAGACGGTTCGCAACGTGCTCGCTCGCACGGCCAGCCCAGGATCACCCGATGAGGTTGCCGTTTCTCGCCCATCGGACGCGCTCGCCGCACGAGCCGAGGTGGACAAGAACCTCCAGACGCTCCTGCTCGGCCTTGGCGGGGTCGCCTTGCTCGTCGGCGGTGTCGGCATCGCAAACGTGATGGTGATCTCGGTACTCGAGCGACGAGGTGAGATCGGTGTCCGCCGTGCGCTCGGCGCGACCAGGCGCCACATCCGCAACCAGTTCGTCGTCGAGAGCACCCTCCTGTCACTCATCGGGGGCGTGCTCGGCGTCGCCATCGGCTTCGCGGTGACCACCGTGTATGCGAACCGGCAGGGGTGGCTCGTCGACGTCCCGCTCGAAGGCCTCGCTCTCGGCGTGCTCGCCGCTCTGGCGATCGGTGCGCTCGCCGGCCTCTACCCGGCGGTCCGTGCCGCCAGGCTCGACCCGGCCGAAGCCGTGAGGCCCGCGGCGTGAGACTGCTGATCGTCGAGGACGACGACGACATCGCGGTCGTCATCGAGGCGGCGCTGCGGTCGGACGGACATGCCGTCGATCGCGCCGCCGACGGCCTCGACGGTCTCTGGATGGCCCAAGAGGCCGCCTACGGTGTGATCGTGCTCGACGTCCTCCTGCCCGGGATGAACGGTTTCGCCATCTGCGAGAGCCTGCGCGAACGAGGCAACACCACGCCGATTCTGATGCTCACGGCCAAGGTCGGCGAGTACGACGAGACCGACGGGTTCGAGGTCGGTGCCGACGACTACCTCCGCAAGCCCTTCTCCCCCGCCGTGCTCGTCGCTCGGGTCCGGGCCCTCCTTCGCCGCTCCCCCGGAACGGCCGACCGGAGCGACGTGCTCGAGCGTGGCGGTGTCATGCTCGATCCGCGAACCCGGACGTGCCGCTTCGACGGGGCGGACGTCGACCTCTCCCAACGCGAGGCACAGCTCCTCGAGACGCTGATGCGAACCGGGGACGAACCGCTGTCGCGCATCGACCTGGTCACCGCCGTCTGGGGCATCGACTTCGACGGCGACCCGAACGTCGTCGACGTCTATCTGCGCTATCTGCGAACGAAGCTCTCGAAGGAGGCCATCGAGAACGTTCGTGGCTCGGGCTATCGGATCCGAGCCTGATGTCTCGACCCGTGCCCCGCCTTCTGCCCCGCCTCCTGCCCCGTTCGCTGCGAGCCAGGGTCACCGTCGTCGGCGTCGTCACCCTGGCCCTGGTCCTCGGCCTCGGGGCCTGGGTGACGGTGCGAGCACTGGGAGCGGCGCTGCGTGCGGACACGCAGGCGCAGAACGATGAGGTGATCGACGAGCTCGAAGCATCGATCGACGCGGGGGTTCCAGCCGAGGCGCTCCTGCTCCCGGTGGCCACCGACGGCACCGAGTTCCTGATTCTCGACGAGTCCGGATTCGTCAGGAATGCGAGCTTCTTCGCCACGCCCGGAAGTCCGGCCGCCTTCGGATTCTCGGTCGCCGAGGTCGGACCCCTCGACCCGGCCGGGGTCCCTCAGGGAGCGGAGATCATCGAGTTCGACGCCACGACGCAGGCCGAGCTCGAAGCGATTCTGGCCTTGCTCGCCGCCGAGGCACCTCCGGATGCCATCGTGGACGAGGGCACGTTCGTCGACACGGGCAACTGGTTCGAGAGCCGCCGAACGATCATCACGCCACAGGGTGACGAGCTCACGGTGTTGGCCCTCACGCCCTTCGGCATCGTCGGCCGCAGCGTCACGCGGTTGTCGATCGCGCTCGCGATCATCGTCCCACTGCTCGTCCTGGCCGGTGGCGCCGCCATCTGGTTCGCCATCGGGGCCGCCCTGCAGCCCGTGCAGCGGATCAGCGACGAAGCGGCCCGCATCGCACCGTCGAACGCCCGTGGTCGACTTCCCGTCCCCGACTCCGGTGACGAGATCGCCGATCTCACCGTCACCCTCAACAGCATGCTCGACCGTCTCGACGCCGGGCTCGTCCGTCAGCGTCAGTTCGTGTCCGACGCCTCCCATGAGCTCCGTTCGCCCCTCACCGCGGTGCGGGGCGCAGCCGAACTGCTCGACGTCCGAGACGATCTGCCATCCGACGCACAGCCGACGGTTGCCGCCATGCGTCGCGGGACCGAGCGACTCCAGGCCGTCCTCGACGACCTCACCCAACTCGCCGACGGCGGTACGACGCCCGACTTCGAAGCCGTCGACCTCGACACCCTCGTCGCAGGCGAGATCGACGAGCTCCGTACGACCGCGCCGGACGATCTCGTGATCAACGTCGCGGCCGATCCCGGCGTGATCGATGCGAGCCCGATCCAGGTGCGTCGCGCCATCAACAACGTGGTGTCGAACGCCGTTCGACATGCGACATCGACGATCGAGGTCACTTCGACGTTCACCGGTTCGACCGCCCGGATCACGATCGACGACGACGGACGCGGCGTCCCCGCCGCTGAGCGCGAGCACGTCTTCGAACGATTCGTCCGGATCGACGACGGCCGCACTCGAGCGGCAGGCGGGTCGGGGCTCGGGCTCGCCCTCGTCGCCTCGATCGTCGCCGACCACGGAGGAACCGTGTTTTGCGACGTCAGCCCGTCGCTCGGCGGCGCCCGATTCGTGATCGAGCTGCCGATCAGCAGCCCAGCCGGCCTCTGACCGGAGCCGTCAGCTCGCCGATGATGTTCGGCGCATCGAGGCCCGACAGAACGTCGAGTTCTTCACAGGCGGCATCGGGTTCGCCGAGGCCTTCGAACACCACGGCCCGGAACGCCCGAGCATCGGGGTAGTTCGGGTCGACGGCGACGGCACGATCGAGATTCACCATCGCACTGGCGATCAATTGGTCGGCCGCCTCGCCCTGGCCAGACTGTTGCGCCGTTCCCGCCGTGAGGACGAGGAACCAGCCCCGATAGCTGAGCGCTTCGACGTTCTGAGGATCCTCGTCGAGCACCTCGTCGAAGCACGAAAGCGCCTCTTGGATCAGCTGCTGTCCGCCGAGCTGCTGACAGCGCAGCACCTTCTGACGAACGCTCTCTTCGATCTCGCCCGTGATCTGGCCGTTCGCTCCACGCTCGCCGGTGGCCTGGGCCAACAGCCAGCCAGCGCCGATCGCGAACACGAGCAGGCCGGCCACCCACATCGCCGAGCGCCCGCTGGAGCGCTCCGACCGAGCTGCGGCCACGTCCTCCCGATAGCTCTCGATCGACCGGATCGCATCGGCCGCACGCACCGTGTAGTCGTCGTGCAGTTCGTGATAATCGGCGTCGTCGAGGTCGCCGCTAGCGAACTCGGCCTCGAGGTCATCGATGGAGGCGAGCAGGAAGTCGCGCTCCTCTTCGAGGGCGCGAAGCCGATCGGGGTCGAGCTTGCGCTGGCTCATGCCGGCGAACCCGGATCGGGCTCGGGTGTCTGCCCTGCTGTGTCCAGGGCTGCTGTGTCGTGCTCTGCTGTGTCCTGAGACGCTGAGCTCTGGCGCGCCGCGGTGACGAGCGCTGCGTCGTCGCGCGACGCCGTGCGCGATCCCTCTCCGCCACGACGGATCACGGCGACGAGTCCGGCGACGCCGAGAACCGCGACGACCACCGGCAAGATCCAGATGAGCGCGGAGAACCCCTCCGACGGCGGGTTGAGGAGGACGTCGCCGCCGTACCCACCGATCAGCTGATCGCGGATCTCGGTGTCGGTCGAGCCGGCCCGGACCTCGTCGGAGATGAAGTTGCGGATCTCCGCTGCGACGGCGGCATTGGACTCGGCCACGCTCTGTCCGTCGCACTGCGGACAGGCGAACGCCTCGTGGAGCCGCTGCACCCGCTCGGTCGCGGTCTCGGGCCCCGATGAGTCAAACGTGGCGATGCCGAGCAGGGCGAGGGCGGCGACGCCGATCAGCACCCAACGCACCATCATCGAGCCGAACGGGCTGGCCTTCGACGTGGCGTGACTCATTCGTTCGCCTCGATCGTGTCGATCACGTCCGAAGCCAGGATTCCACCCGTGTAGTGCACGCGGACGACGCCGGTGGGATCGACCAAGAAGCTCTCCGGTACGGCACGAATTTGGAATGCGACGGAGGTGGCGGGGTCGGACAGCACCGGCCAGCTCCCGCCCCGTTGTTCGAAGAACTCAGCGACCGCATCGGGCTGATCGTTGAAGACGACGGACACCAGATCGAGGCGATCATTGCGCGCCCCCCACTCCTCGAGCGCCACCAAGTCGGGGTGCTCGGCGATACAGGGCGGACACCACGTCGCGAAGAAGTTGACGACCACCCACTTGCCCCGAGCTGCATCGATGTCGTAGGGAGCGCCGGCCAGCGACTCGCCCTTGAGCACCGGCACGCGACGGCCCAGCAGCTCGCTCGATTCCTGGTCGGGCGTCGTGCCTCCGACGGCGAGCAGGGTGATGAATCCGACGAGGACGAGGCCGACGGCGATCGAGATCCGGCGAGCCATCGATCAGGCCATCACCGGTTCTGAGGGCGCGGCGACGGGGGCGGACACGGGCTCGGTGCCACGACGACGCTTGCCGGGGAACAGGGCGAGCAGGGTGCCGACGCTCATGAGGATGCCGCCTGCCCACAGCCACGTGATCATCGGGCGGACGACGACGCGCAGTCGGATGGGCCCTTCGGGGTTGCGATCGTCGGGGATCTGGTCGAGGACCAAGAAGAGGTCCTCGGTGAACCCGGGCTTGACCGACGGCGTCGCCACGTTCATTCCCCGAGCGAGATAGAGCGACGTTCCCGGCGTGTAGACCTCGTCACCGTTGATCCGCACGTTGGCGAAGATCTTGATCCGCTGCGAGGTCTCGTCTCCGGCGAGGCTCTCGTAGGTGAACGTGTTCCCGGCGACCTCCATCGTCTGCCCTGGAAGCAGGGTCTCGGTGCGGTCGGTCTTGTAGGACTCGCTGGCTGCGATGCCGACCGCCAGCAGCACGACGCCGACGTGCACGATCATGCCGCCGTTCGTGCGACCGACGAAGCCGCGCCACCCCTGCCGGCGGGTGGCGAGCACGACTTGGCGCAGTGCGGCACCGGCGGCGAACCCGCCGAGCCCGAAGGTGAGCATCGGGTAGAAGCCGCGACCGCCGAGGACGACGGCCAGCGCCATGGATCCAACACCGGCGATGGCCGGC
>CALLIQ010000711.1 GCA_938008925.1 uncultured Acidimicrobiales bacterium | reverse complement strand
CGTGTCGAACTCGAGCAGATGGGCTGCGGTTTCGGCAGTGCCGCTGAGTTCGTTGATGTGCACGAGCTCGAGATCGGGGCGATCCCGAAGCGCGCGGACGACGAGGCGTCCGATCCGTCCGAAACCGTTGATGCCAAGACGCGTCGGTGAGGCCATGACCCCCAGACTGACCGGCCGTTGGTCAGAGTCCAACGCCACTGTCGGACTTTCACTCGACGGCCTCCCGCTGGCGTGATGGCGGTCATCTGCCGTTCAAACCTCGACCGTCAGGACTGTTCGCGAGCCGTCTGGATGTCAGCGAATACCTCATCGACAGGCTTGGTCTGGTCAGCCCAGTCGATCATTCCCTGCCAGAACGGTCCGGGAACGTACTCGTTCGTCCATGTCGAGAACTCGAGCGGCATGAGATCAGAAGCGCCGACCCGCCACGAGCCGTCGTCGAGCCCGCGCCGATTGTCCTCATGGATCCTCAGACGCACACTGATGTTCGGTTGGGTGCGCTGCCCCACATACGCAAAGGTGTCGAATCGACGATTCGAGGAGAAGAACGTCTCGCCGATCGAGTCGACGCCGGCCCACACCTCGCCCCACTCCGGACTGGCGATGTACGCCATCAATGCCCGAACCTCCGGGCGGTCGGTCAAGGTCGTGGCACGAATGGTGCCACCACTGATGTTGGCGGGGTCACCGGCGACGAGCGGCGGGAGCATGAAGTAGTCGATGTCCTCGCCCAGTCGGCCCGAGCGCGGGTCTTCCGGTGGCCCGAGAATGTCGATCATCTGCGCTGACTGGTGAGCGAGCCAGCACCGCGGCCCGACGTCCTCCGGCAGCGGGGTCTCATCGAGCATCCGCAGCGCCGGGTATTGCCACGGCGAACGACTGATCGAGTCACTTCCGCCGGAGACGAACCCCGGCGTGAAGAGCAGCTCCTCGCCGAGCATCGCCGCTTCGACGATCCGCGGGTCGTCGAAGCCGATCGCACCTGATGCCCATCCGTCGTACACCTCGGTGCCGGCGACCCGAAGCACCAGACTCTCGAGGAAGTCGCTGCCAGCGAATCCGCTCGCGAAACCGGCCTCCCAGCTGAAACACCAGGGTTCGTTTCCGTCGTCGACCATCTGGCTCGAGAGGGTGACGAGCTCGTCCCACGTCGTCGGCACCGTGTAGCCAGCCTCGTCGAATCTCTGCTTCGGGTAGAAGACGAGCCCGGCCGGACTCGTGTTCATGATGACGCTCTGGAGCTCACCGTCATCCGACGTGGTCGCGTCGACGAGGTAGTCGCCGAAGTCAGCTCGAAGGGCGTCTTCGTCGAGATAGGTGGAGAGGTCGACGACTCGGTCCGCGGCCCACGGAGGTGGAGCAGAGAAGAAGCCGATCACGTCCGGCGCTGAGACCAGGCCACCGGTGGCGAGGAGGCGGGTGATGTCGAAGTCGAAGTTGCTGACGAGCTCGACCTCGATCCCCGTGAGCTCGGTGAAGCGATCGAGCTCTGCCCGGATGCCTTCGTCCCGACCAACGGTGGACGCGACCGCGAGCGTGACACGGGTGCCAGCGAGCTCGCCGTCGCCGAACGCTGGCACGCCGGGAAGCACCTCGGGGATGTTGACGACGTACTCGTCCAATCCGAATCGCAGGGGTAGGTCGACGTCGATCGGCCCCGGCTCGGGGCACCCGAACTCGCTACCGAGCAAGCACTCGCCCTCGGTGAGTCGTCGATCGGTCGAGCCCTCGGCGAGGGCGACCAACTCTGCGGGAGGCAAGGGGAACACGCCGGTCAGTCCGGTCGGGCCCGAGCGAATGGTCACGACCGCGTCAGCGCCGACCGGATAGGGGACGCCGCGTTCCTGAAGGGCCCAATGCAGCGAGTCGATGGCTTCTTCGGTTGCGTATCCGAGATCGTTCGTCGAGCGCACCGCCTCGACGGCGAACAGCAGCGCGAGTTCAGAGTCGCCGGTGAGCGCCGAGTCAGAAGCGATGCGAAATTGCTCCGAGACGACCAGACGATTGCTTGCATCGCGGGCCGCTTCGGCTTCGAGCCGGGCGTCCGACGCTTCGTCACGTGCGTTCGACGCAACGACCCACTGCGTGATCCCGAAGATCGCCAGCCCAGCGACGATGACACCGAGCACACCGGCAACGACCAACTGACGACGGCGAGCGTTCACCTCCCGCTCGGCCTCGACGATGCGGTGCTCGCGAGCCTGGTCCTCGTCGGCGGCGCGATCTCGTGCTGCCCGACTGAGGTCGACAAAGCGCTGCTCGGCGACGGACAACGCAATGTTCGCCGAGCGGGACCAACCGTCGAGCTGGTCGAGTCGTCCGCCGCGCAGCAGGTAACCGTCGCTCTCCTCGCTGAGCTTCCACTCGAGCATCGCGCTGGCGATCCGACGCTGGTTACGAACGTCGTCGCGCGCCGCCTCGATCCAGTCGCGCAGGCTCGTCCACTCCGACAACAACGCTTCGTGGGAGATCTCGACGGTCGGGCCTCGGGTCACCGCATCGCGATCGAAGCTCAGGAGTCGATGTCGCCCGAACGTCTCGAGGACGATGCGAAGGTCGTTGCGATCGAGACCGAGCTCGTCCAGTTCACTCTGACGCACCCGGCGCCGCGTGTCGCTCTGCCCCTCGCCGTCGCCGAGGGTGACCAGCCGCAAGAAGACCTGTCGGGCCGCTTCCTTCGCGGGCACATCAAAACCAGCGAGCAGCCCATCGGCGCGCTGTACGAGGGCCCCAGACAAGCCGCCGAGGTCGTGGTAGGCCGCCGCCGTGATCCGTGCCCCTTGTCGGCGCTCGAACAGCTCGGTCAACGCGTACTGCAGCAACGGGAGCGCACCGGTCCGGTCGACCACCTCGCGGACCAGCTCAGCCACGACCGCGGCGTCGAAGGTCACCCCGAGCGGACGCACCGGTCCGGTGATCGCTTGCTCCAGCTGTTCGGGGTTCATCGGCGTGATGACCTGCGTCCCCTCACGGAGGAGCTCCCCGAGACCGTTGTGGCTGAGCGGCCGGTCATAGAAGTCCGCCCGCAAGGTCAACACGAGCTTCAACCGGCTGTGCTCTGCGTTGACGGCAAAGGCGAGAGCATCGAGGAACCGCTTCGCGGTCGAAGGCGCGACCTGGCTGAACAGCTCCTCGAACTGGTCGATGACGAGAAGAATCTGCGACCCATCGGCAGGCAGCACGGCCCGCACGGCTTCGTCCAGGCCTGACTCGCCGCGAACGAGAAGCTCGAGCAACGATGCCGGTGGGTTGACGGCAACGCCCAGGAGTGCATCCTCGAGTGACTCGAACGGGTGGGGAGCTGGCGTCATCTCGACGACGAACCAGTGCTCCGACCCTGGCAATGCGCCCCCGCGCAAGGCCGGCAACAGGCCAGCTTTGACCACGCTCGACTTCCCCGCCCCGCTCGGGCCGACCACCGCGACAAACCGACCGCGAAGGCCCGGCGATCCGAGTTGAGCGACCAGCCGATCGACGACCCGATCTCGGCCGAAGAACTCGCCCACGTCGGTGCCAGAGAACGGGCGCAAACCCTTGTATGGGTTGGCGAGCTCGGCACCTGTGTCGATCACCGGTGCCGACTCCCTGCCAGCGAGAGCGAGCTGGAGGTCTTGCGCAAACGAGATGGCATCGCCTCGCTCGTCGGCATCGGTCGCGGTTGCCCGGTCGATGACCGGCCGGGCCGGTGTCGGCAAGGCTCCCCTGATCTGGTCGACATCCCCATTCATGCCGGTCAACGCTTGAGCGATGACCACGCCGAGGCTGAACACATCGGACGACGCCACCGCCGTCTCGCCGTCGAGTTGCTCGGGCGAGGCATACGGGACGGTCACAGACATCGGGATCGAGCCGTCGAGCGCCACCTCGTCACCGGTGCCGATCGCGATGCCGAAGTCGGAGAGGTAGGCGTTCCCGTCCTTGTCGATGAGCACGTTGGACGGCTTCACGTCGCGGTGAACGACGCCACTGCGATGGGCTGCGTGCAGCGCGCCAGCGAGTTGGTCAGCGACCGACGAGGCATGGACCGGAGTGAGCGCGCCGTCATCGAGCGCGTCGGCCAGGGTGCCGCCGGTCATCAACCGCATCACGAGGTACGCCGCATCGGGCTCACGCCAGAAGTCGTAGAGGGGGACGATGTGCGGATGCTCGAGCTGCGCGACGAGGCGAGCCTCGGCCTCGAAACGACGGATGAAGCTCGGGTCGTTCGCGAGCTCGGAGCGGATGATCTTGATCGCGACCTCGCGGCCAACAGCGGGTTGATAGGCCCGATAGGCAACGCCGAAGTCGCCAGCACCGATCTGCTCACGAAGTTCGTATCCCCGCACGGCCAGTCCCGGCGACGCTCCTACCGACATGTCGGCGGACCGCTGGGCTCCGAGCGACTCATCACCGTCGAGCATCCGATCGCGCAATCGACGCACTTCGGCCGACGGGTCGACGCCCAGTTCTTCGACGAGCCGAGACTTCAGCGCATCGAACGCTCGCAGCGCATCGGCTTGTCGCCCGGACCGGTACAGAGCGAGCATCCATTGGCCGGTCAGTTCCTCGCGCAGCGGATGCTGACGCACGAGACTCTCCAACTCCGACACCAACTCGCGTGATCGACCGCAAGCCAGATCAGCGTCGATTCGTGCACCGACGGCCTCGATTCGCAGTTCGTTCAGCCGTGCGATCTCGGCCTGGGCGAACGATTCATACGTGAAGTCCTCGAACGGCTGGCCCCGCCACATGGCGAGTGCCTCGCTCAGAACCAGCGAGGCTGCGGGTGGGTCGGTGTCGAGAAGCGATCGCCCCTCCGCGACGAGCCGCTCGAACCGAACCGAGTCGAGGGCCTCTGGATCGATCTGGACGAGGTAGCCCGGTGCCCTCGTCAGCAGAATCGATCCATCGGTTCGCTTCTCTCGGTCTGGCTCCAGTGCCTTTCGGAGACCGGACACGTAGACCCAGAGAGCGTTCTGCTTGTCGCCGGCTGCCTCTTCTCCCCAGAGCCCATCGATGATCTGATCCGTCGACCAGACCGAGTTCGGTGCCGTCAACAGCAGACCGAACAAGGCCCGTTGCCGGAATGCGCCCAGATCGACGGTCGTCCCGTCGCGCTCGACTTCCAACTTGCCGAGAACTCGAAATTCCATGGGGTCCCTCACCGCAGCCACTCAACGCGAGCGGCTGGATGCAGCTGGCGACACCGACCACCCTCCCACGCCCGACTTAGGAACGACATAAGTGCGCGAAGCCCCTGGTCAGGGCGGTGACAAACCCGTCTCGGCGTGCAGCGTTCAGCAGAGAACGTCAGCAGAGATCACGGAATCCGTGCAGCGGCGCCGACCCCGTCAAGGCCCGGTAGCCGGCGTCGAGGTCGGCACAGGTCGCGTCGTAGATCCGGACGATCCCCAACGGTTCGTCGATCAGACCCCAGACCATGATCTCGGCAGCCTGCTCGGTGCCGTTCTCGTGCCACGGCGCGGCGTCGTGGTTCCGCCAGTACGTCCAACCCCTCAGCTCCTGGAACTCGAGCTTTCGTTCGGGTGAGAGGTCGTGAGCGGCCCAAGCGTGGGCCGTCTCGTGCAGGATCATCACCCGCGTTGCCTTGTTGGGCTCGGTTGCACAGATGTCGATCACGCTCACACCGTCGATGAACCGATGGCGTCCCGGCCGATCGGCACATGGCTTGGTCGCTCCTGCGTGATGAACGAACCGGATGACCGGTAGCTCGAGCGACGCTTGGTCGAACAGATCGACCGCCCACCCAGCCATGTCTTGCAGAGCTTCCGGCATGTCGACCATCACGACCATCGGTTGAATGTCAGCGGGGTCCGCGATGGATGGAGCCACGGAGATCGGCGAGGCGGGAACGAGGCCAACGCCGATCACGATCGAGAGCATGAGTTTCCACATGCCCGGACCGTGATGAGCCCTGCTTTGGAGGCTCTTTGGTTGCCTTTGGTCTGACTAAGGGCCGCGGTGGGCAAGACTGGCCGCCCATCTGTCACGTCGTCTGGAGCCGTCATCGTGGACACCACTCGCGCCCTGTTGGCGCAAGGCACGCTGCCCGACGGCGTCATCGTCGAGCGGGATGCGCACCGAGTCACGCTGCGAGCGCTCACCGATCTCAGCGGACTCACCAGCGGATCGATCGCGGACGTGACGATCGGCCTCGATC
>CALLIQ010000710.1 GCA_938008925.1 uncultured Acidimicrobiales bacterium | reverse complement strand
GAGCATGTCGCTGTCGACGGAGGCCACGAGCGTCGGGGCGGTGACGCGAGCGAGTGCAGCGGCAACGCCGCCCCGGCCGCGACCAACGTCGTGCAAATCCATGGCCTTGTTGAGGACCAGGTAGGAGTTCGCGTCGAAGCGCCGGGCCAGCTTGTCGCCGTGGTAGTCGAGGTAACTCTCGATCTGGAATCGATCCCACACATGGAATTCGTCGAGCTTGTCGACGGTGGCCCGGCCAAACCGGTCGGCATAGGACTGGTCGGCGCGGTAGTGGATCTGCGCGATGCGTCGAGCGAGCATCAGGCCCTCGTGGGGACCTTCGCCGGGCTCGGCGTCGTAGTAGTCACCGCCGTTCCACTTCGCATCGTTCACGATGGCGAGCCGGCCCGTCTCGCTCCAGCCGATCTGGAGCGGGCTGGCCGCTGCGGTGGTGGCGATGCTCACGTGCGAGGCCACCCGGTTCGGGTACATCACGGCCCACTCCAGGGCCTGCATGCCGCCCATCGATCCGCCGATCACGCTCAGCCATCGCCCAATACCGAGCTGATCGGCGAGCATGGCCTGCGTGCGAACCATGTCGCGGATGGACACGACGGGGAAACGCGCACCGTAGGGTTCGCCCGTGGCGGGGTCGATCGAGGCTGGCCCCGTCGAGCCCTGGCAGCCGCCGAGGACGTTGACGCACACGACGAAGTAGCGATCGGTGTCGAGTGCCCGGCCGGGGCCGATCAGCTCGTCCCACCAGCCGTCGGTCGGCTGACCGGGGCCGCTCGGCCCAGCGGCGTGTGCGTCGCCGGTGAGGGCGTGGCACAACAACACGGCGTTGCTTCCGCTGGCGTCGAGTTCACCCCAGGTCTCGTACGCCAGGGTGATGCGATCGAGGACGCCACCACCTTCGAGGGCGAAGCAGCGGTCCTCGCACACGGTGGCGAACTGGCGCCATCCGACGGGATCGCCCTCGGCCCAACCACCCGAGGCCGGAATCGGCTCGCCGGAGCGCGGCGGCCGCCGAAGCGGGTGGGAGCTGGCCATGGCGAGAAAGCCTACCGACTCGCTCAGGTTTCGAGAAGTCGATTCGCTCCGCTGACCGCCGGGGACATTCGCACTGAGCCCTGCTCGACGCACTGAGCCCTCGCCCGACTTCGATCGATGCCGGCCTCAGCCGATCGCTGGCAGACGATCGAGCCACCACGAGTAGAGCGACTGGCCCTCACCCGATCCGAGATAGGCCTCGGTCATCTCGAGGCCGACCGACTCGACGATGCTCCGTGTCTTGACCGCAGTGGGTTCGATTCCAGCGGGGACGTCTTCTCCGGCGATGAGCGCCGCAGCGCTCCGCCACCGCACGAGATCGGCCGGCATCGGCAACTCCCCCAGTCCCGACGCTGGCAACTTGATCGCCGTCGTCGACAGTGCCGCCCCGAACCATCGCCGCCTGGCCCATGCGACGATCGGCGGCGCCAGGAGTATCGCTGCGAGCATGTCGAGCGTGAGCGGCTCACCGTCGGCCAATGGCTCGGCATCGTCGGCAACGTGGACCGAGAGCAGCGGGGTCGCCGGAATCACCGTGCCCGAGCGGTCGACGAACGGCTCGAACACCTTCGACTGCGTCGGCACCAGCACCTTCTCGCGGCATTGCCGTGCGAACCAGCGCGCCACCTTCTCATCGAGCTGCGAACGTTCGATCGCAGGATGCAGCCACCCTCGCTTGGCGAACGTCGTCTGCCTCACACCCCACCACGACCAGAGCGGGTCGAGCGACCCGACCGTCGCCAACCGGTACACATCGTCGCCGCTGCCCGCCTCGAAGCACGCGCCGGCGAGGCCGTAGTACTCGTCTCGAAAGCCGGCGGTTGCAACGATGCGCGGGCCGAGCGGTTCGCCGACCAGATCGATCGCCGGGCCACCGAGCGCATCGGCGAGGACCGCAGCCCACGGACGATCGTCGACACGTTGCGCCCCGATCTGCAGGACGGGTGCCCAGACGCGCACGTTTGCGTCAAAGACCCGATCGGGTGTTGCCCACGCATCGACGACGGGGGCTGCGACGGCGAGATGCTGGCGAAGCCCCTCGGCATCGCGGGCCGACACGAGCGATTGCGGGACGACGAGCACGATGCGGTCCCCGACATCGCACCGCTGGGCGACGGCGGCGAGGTGCACCGCAGCCAAGTCGGCGTACGGCCCGAGCAGGTCGGCGTTGTCGTGCCGGAAACGCCCCGCAGCCCCGGGGAACGGCGACCCCTTCAGCGGTGTGGCAAACGGCGGATTGCCGAGGACGAGCACCGTCGAGCGATCGAGCGCGTCGCGTTCGTCGAAGACCCAATCCAACGCTGCGCCCGCCTGGCCGTCACCGACGACGATCCGCTCGTCGAGCTGTTCCTCGAATGCTGCCGAATCCGCAGCGAGGGCATGGGAGCGAGCCCACGACGACACCGCCGCCCGAGCCGCGTCGATCGCCCCGGCGTCGATGTCGATGCCGTGGATACGAGACAGCGCCTCGGCGGCGTCGACGCCGACGGCGACCAGCCGATCGAGCGCGCCGAGCAGGAACGCGCCGGCACCGCAGGTCGGGTCGATGACCCGATCGGGGATCCAATCGGGCGTGATCGCCATCCCCGCGATCGCGGCGACGACGTCTTCAGGCGTGTAGAAGGCCCCGCGAGCCCGGCGTTCGGCCGACCCGGCACTGCGTTCGTGGGACCGGACGA
Organism: uncultured Acidimicrobiales bacterium; assembly: GCA_938008925.1. GTDB lineage: Bacteria > Actinomycetota > Acidimicrobiia > Acidimicrobiales > SZUA-35 > CALEWY01. Next base: position 3,689 of record CALLIQ010000710.1, on the reverse strand, counting down.
TCTCCCACGCCGCGTCATCGGACGGCGCGCCGTCGTGCGACGCAGCGACCTCCGAGCCAGCGTCAGTCGTCTGCGGGGTCCCAGGCAAACAGGTCCTCGAGCCGCTTGTCGTTCGAGAACATCTCGACGATCGGAATGTCGAGTTCGAGACGCTTCTGCATGCGCTTCACCTCGAGCTCCTGGTTCCACAGCACGAAGGTGACGGCCACGCCGGTGCCGCCGGCGCGAGCGGTTCGTCCCGAGCGGTGGAGGTAGGTCTTGTGATCGTCCGGCGGATCGAAGTGAACAACGACGTCGACGTCGTCGACGTGGATGCCGCGGGCGGCGACGTCGGTGGCGACGAGCGCCTGGATCTTGCCGTCGGAGAACGCACCGAGCGCCTTTTCCCTCTGGCGCTGACGGAGGTCACCGTGGATGGGTTCTGCGCTGACGCCGAGCTCGTCGAGGTCGTCGGCGAGACGGTCGCACATCCGCTTGGTGTTGCAGAACACCATCGTCTTGTTGGCGTTCTTCACGATCGAAGCAACGACCTTCGCCTGATCCATCTTGTGGACCGAGATGAAGCGGTGCGCCATCTGTTCGACGGTCACCTCGTCGGCCTCGACCTCGTGGCGAACCGGATCGTGCTGGTAGCGCGTGACGAGCGTGTCGATCGCTCCGTCGAGCGTGGCCGAGAACAGCAACGTCTGATGCTGGCCCTCGATCCGGCGAAGGATCCACTCGACCTGCGGCATGAAGCCCATGTCGGCCATGCGGTCGGCTTCGTCGAGCACGACGTGCGTGACCTCGTTGACCGAGACTTCCTTGCGTTCGAGCAAGTCGATCATGCGGCCGGGTGTGGCGACGATGAGCTCGACGCCCTTCTTGAGGCGGGCGATCTGCTTCTCGATGTCGGCGCCGCCGTAAATGGCGAGAATGCTCACACCAACTGAAGCGCACAAGGGCTCGAGCTCTTCGACGACCTGGTTGGCGAGCTCTCGGGTCGGCACCAGCATGAGGCCGAGCACGTCGCCCTTTGGCTCGTCGGCCAGGCGCTGCACGACGGGGATTCCGAAGGCGAGCGTCTTGCCGGAGCCGGTCTGGGCCTTGCCGCAGACGTCGCGGCCGGCGAGTGCGTCTTCGATGGCGAGATCTTGGATGGCGAATGCGTCGGTGAAACCTCGGGTGGCGAGGGAATCGACGAGTGGTTGGGCAACGCCCAACTCAGCAAAGGAGCGAGTCATGGAAGGAGGGGGTGTCCTGGCGAAAAGGGCTGATCAGCGTCTGACCAGCACGCGGCGTGGCAGCGAGCGCTGCCGAGAAGCAATCAGGGTACCGATCAGAAGGCCACGGAACGTGGTTCCCCCGACTCAGCCGGCGCGGCGACCAGTCGGGTGACGAGCCAGAGGACCGGTCAGAGATCCAGCGACTCGACGAGTTCGGGGATCAACGCCAGGTCGGCGACGTCGACCGGCTCGGTGAACCCCGGCAGGTCGATCGGGCCGATCACCGCCTTGGTGCGCTCGACACCGGGGAGCGTCGAGACCGGGGCGAACAGCTGGCCAGGACCTGCCGCATCGGCGAGGCGGGCCGCCAGATTGACGGCGACCCCGACGTGATCGTCGCCCTCGAACAAGATGACATCGCCTTCGACCGCGCCGGCATGGAGCGGCAGAGCGAGACGCTGCTCTTCGCAGCGGCGGAAGATCTCGAGTACGGCGCTGAGCAGGCTGACGGGCTCGAGGCCGACGAGCATGGCGCCGTCACCGAGCCACTTCGCGACCCGGATGCCCGTGGCCGACCCCACCGAGCGAACGATCGAACGGAAGGTCGACAGCTCGGCGACGGCGGTGTCGTCGCCCGCTGAATTGCCGAGGTTCGTAAAGCCGGAGAGGTCGACGAACGCGAACGTCCGCCGGACACGGTGCGCTGCAGGGGCCGCCAACGAACGCGCCGGGCCAGCTGCTCCTGGAGATGCCAACGCCATGTCGGGATCATACGCACGAACGGAACGAGCTCGGCCATGCGAGACTGCCGCCATGCAGATCGACGACTGGCCGGTGCCGAACGCAGCGGCCGGCTGGATCACCTCCGACGGCCGATCCGACCGGGTCGGCGACACCGCTCGCCCGTTCGTCCTCGCCTCGATCACCAAGCCGCTGGTGGCGCTCGCGGTTCTCGTCGCCGTTGAGGAGGGGTCGGTTTCTCTCGACGATCAGATCGCCGTCGGTAACCATCACGCATCGCTCCGCCACCTCCTCGCCCATGCGTCGGGCATCGGCCCGGAATCAGGCGACCCGATCGTCGAGGCGGGAACCCGGCGGATCTATTCGAACGCCGGCTTCGAGCTGATCGGCCAACACCTCGAACGAGCGACCGAGATGACGACGGCCGACTATCTGCGCCTGGCCGTCGCCGAGCCGCTCGGACTGCAAGCGACAGCGCTGACCGGGTCGCCGGCCCACGGCGCCACGGCCTCGGTCGACGACATGCTCGCGGTCATCGCCGAACTGATGGCTCCAACGCTGCTTCATCCCTCCACCGTCGCGCTGGCTGGCTCGGTGCAGTTCCCCGGTCTTGCCGGCGTCCTGCCCGGGTTCGGACGTCAAGGCGACAACACCTGGGGCATGGGATTCGAGATTCGCGGGGTCAAAGCCCCCCATTGGACGGCGCCGACGAACTCCGAGCGGACCTTCGGCCACTTCGGCGCCGCTGGCACCATGTTCTGGATCGATCCCGACGCCGGAATCGGATGCGTGGCGCTGACAGACCGTCGCTTCGGCGCCTGGGCAGCAGACGTTTGGCCCACGTTCAGTAGTCAAATTCTCTCATTCGGCTGAGCCACGCCTGGTCACCGCACCCCCAACACGTGGGTCGCTCGACCCCGATGCGTCAACTTCCCACTGATTCCGCCGATTGTGGGAGCAGAAGACGCATGTTGGAACACTCTCCCCATCTCGCCATGGCCCGAGCCCGTCAGGCTCTCCAGACCGCGGGACTCCACGAACCGGGCGATCTCGTTCGCGCCTCGAGCACCCGCAACGAGGTGTTCGTCGGCGATACCTACGTGGTGCGCATCAACCGACAGCTGAACCAACGTCTGCGTCGCGAAGCCAGCCTCTACCGACACCTCCCCCGCCGCGACTGGACGCCTGAAGCCATCAAGCACGGCGGCGAGGTCGGCGCGGACTTCCTCATCGTTGCCCGCAAGCCAGGCCACCCGCTCGCCCGCTACTGGCCGAACATGACCAAGTCGGCGCGGCGAGACGCGATTCGCCAGCTCGCTGACGTGCTCCGTGAACTCCATGCGACGCCGACACCACCGACCCTGGCTCGCGTCGACGCGACGACCCACCTCATCGACCCTCGCTGCGTCACACCGCTCGTGCCGATGCTGATGGCGCTCGACGAACTGAAGTCTCGCCCGACGATCGACAAGGGTCTGATGCACGACACCGAGCAGCTCGTGCTCGGTCTCGCGACGGCGCTCGACGACTACGACCAGCGCCATCTGATTCACGGCGATCTCACCTTCGAGAACGTGCTGTGGGATGGCCGCAAGGTGAGCGGTCTTCTCGATTTCGAGTGGTGCCGAGGCGCATCGAGCGATCTCGATCTCGACGTGTTGTTCCGCTTTTGCGCCTTCCCCTTCGCCCACGTGGCGGAGGACTACGAAGCGCACACCAAGACCGCCGACTACATCGACGTGC
>CALLIQ010000709.1 GCA_938008925.1 uncultured Acidimicrobiales bacterium | reverse complement strand
AGACGTTCATGCCGCCACCGTCGCCGGTCCCCGGCTGCGCGAGGGGTGACGTGTGCAACGACAGGACGGCGACGCGTTTGACGTCGTCGACGAGATCGATTCGGTCGCTCACGACGGGGGACTCACGAGACAGCACTCACGGGATGATGCAACGTCACGACGTCTCGAGATCTTCCCGGTCGCTGGACGAGCCGACGGGGAGGAAGCTTCGGTACACGCTCAACAGCGCCGCCCGTTGGTCTTCGGTGAGCTCGGTGGCGCGCCGAATGGCGGTCTCGAGATCAGACGGCGCGGGCGAACGCTCGGCATCGAGAATGCCGGCCTGCACGTAGAGGGTCTCCGAGCTGATCTCGAGCGCCTTGGCGATCTGTTGCAGGATCTCCGCCGATGGCCGACGAAGGCCTCGTTCGATCTGGCTCAGGTAGGGGTTCGAGACCCCGGCCATCTCGGCCAAGCGACGGACCGAGAGTTCGGCTAGGCGTCGCTGTTCCTTGATGAACTCGCCGAGCTTGGCGCCGTCACCATCCGCATCGGCGCGTCCAGAACGAGCGCTGCGATCGGAGGAACGTTCTGCCATGAGCTGCTGACTCGCTCAGCTCAGAATCGAGTCGACGGATGCCTCGCCGTCGCGATAGCGGCGGCCGATCTCGGCCTGAATGGCGTCGATGCGCTCGTGGAGCTGGCGGCGGATCGACGAGAGCTCGACCTCGAAGGCCCGGATCCGTTCGAACAGCTCGCGGAGCAGCTGGTCGGTCATCTGATCGATGCCGGCGAGATCGCTGGGCGACGCCATGGCATCGAGTTGTTCGACGAGCGCTGCTGCGACGTTGCCGGGCTCGCCGACCTCGACCGCACGGCCACCCGGGACCGCTCCCCCAGACGCAGGGCCGCCGGCGCTCGGCGCGTCGCTGAGGATTTCGGGAAGATCGAACAGCAGGTCGGCAACATCGCCCTGCGCTGCCTCGTCGCCTGCTCGGCGGCGAGTCTCGTGTCCGACGATGTCGAGCCGGCCCTGCGACACGCGTCGAACCAGTGAGATGTCGCCCTCGACCTGCGAGCAATCGACCCGGATCCGCCGAAGCTGGTCGATCGGGCGAGTCGTGAGTCCGGTGAGGACCTCGGGGTCGAGTAGGCGTTCGAGCTCGTGAATCACCGTGACAGGGTAGCTGGCCGCCCCGTTGACCCCCGAGCCGAGCGTTCAGAGCCGGATCGGCGAGCAGCGTGATGGCACAGCGCGAGGGCAAGAGCGCAAGGGCAGGGGCTCAGAGAAGCAGCACGAAGAGCGGCGCCGCCAGCAAGTAGCTGTCGAGGCGGCGCAAGGCCGGCGCCCACGCGTCGCCACGGGGAAGAACGGCCGATGCCGCGATCTGGCCGACCGGCGCACACAGCGCGGCGAGCGCGGCGAACAACGGGAACGCCTCACCCCCGAGAGGGCCGGGGTAGAAGAGGAAGAACCCGAAGGCGACCACGGCGAGGCTGACGATGCCGGCAACGGGCCCCTCGACCGCGTTCGCCGACCCGGTACCGATCAGGAAGTCGCCAGCCTCATACGCACTGATCAACACGATGAGGGTCAGCGCTGCGCCCGAGTCGACATCGGCCAGCGCAGCGAGCGAACCCGCCGCGATCCCAGCCGGCACCGACGAGCGGATGGTCACCTCAGCGAGACGGAGCACGGCGTCACGGCGCTCGTTCGCTGAGCGCACGCGGTGGGTCACGCCAAAGGCGGCGAACCCGAGCGAAGCGATCACCGAGAGGCAGACGGCGATACCGAGACCGAGGGTTCCCGCGGCGGCTCCAGCGGCGACGATGCCTGCGAGCACCGCGACCATGCGGCGGTCGCTCGTCGTGTGTTTGGCCCAGGCGTGACCCGTCTGCAATCCGGCGACCACCGCGACCGCGCCCGCGAGCGCGAGCAGCGCTGGCCACGATCTGAGCGCAGCGGCCGTCGCCGCGGCCGCCCACGCGACCCCGAGGGTGATCTTGGGACCATCGGTCGGATACGGCACGGAGTAGCGCTGATTTCGCCACCTCGCTTCGCGCTCGCGCGAGCGCCGATTGAGATCGGCGGCGCGCTTGGCCCGAAGTCGTCCGACCGCTCCGCCCGGGCCCGCGGAGGCACTCGAGGTCATCCGCCGGAGACCGGGGGCAACACCGCCACTTCGTCTCCGTCGGTCACCGCAGCATCCCGCTCGGCCGGCTCGCCGTTCAGCCAGACCTTCGACCCGGCGAGGATCACGGAGAAGGCTTCGCCGTACGCGTCGGTCGCGGCGGTGAGGACGGCGTCGACCGTCGAGCCGGGCATCTCGGCCTTGCCGGTGCCGGCGACCTCGCGCGCTTGGGCGAACAGACGAAGAACAGCCACAACCCAGTCTGCCATGGCGCAGCGCCATCTCGGACGGCGCGCCGCTCCAGAGACGAGCCTCTAGGGTCTCGACGGTGTCATCGAACGCCAACGACTCGAACGCAGACGACCCGAACGTTCAGTCGCCGGGGCGCGCCGGGGAACCGACGCGACTGCTCCTGGCCCGCCATGGCCAATCCACGTGGAACGCCGAGGGTCGTTGGCAGGGCCAAGCCGATCCGCCGCTGAGCGATCTCGGCCGCGATCAAGCCTTCTCCGCCGCACAGCGGATCGGCACGGTCGACCTCGTCGTCGCCTCGCCCCAGGATCGGGCGCGCACGACGGCACAGATCATCTCCGACTCGATCGGGGTCGGGCCGGTCATCACGCTCGACGGCCTGATGGAGCGAGACGCGGGACCGTGGTCGGGCCTCACCACTCGAGAGATCGAGGCCACGTGGCCCGGCTGGCTCGACGAGGGCAAACGACCGGAGGAATACGAAGACGACGACAGCCTGTTCGAACGGGCGAACGCCGCACTGTCTGCTGTGGTCATTTCGCACCCGGGTGGGACCGCACTCGTGGTGTGTCATGGCGGGGTCATCCACACGGTCGAGGCCAAGCTCGGGATCTCGGCGGGGCGGGTTCCGAACCTGTCGGGTCGCGTCATCACCGGCCGGGCGAACCCGAACGGCGAGAACGGAGATGGCGGAGCCGCCGTCGAGTGGGAGGTCGGGGAGACCCTGCAACTGCTCGACGACGGCGAGATCACCGGCGGACAACACCAACACCGTGTCTGACCACGCCCCCGCGAACCCGACGCTCTTCGACCCGGCGGATGTCGAGCGGCCAGCCACACCGCCAGCGCGACCCGAACCACCGCCGCTGAAGACCGAGGTGATCCGCAGCCCCAAGCGGCGCAAGACCGCCGAGGCTCGCCTCGTCGGCGACACGCTGGTCATCCGGATTCCGGGTCGTTGCACGAAGGCCGACGAGGCCGAGCTCGTCGCACACTTCGTCGACAAGTTCGAGCGAAGCCGCTCGCGGGCGCTCGTCGACCTCGAAGGTCGAGCCCAAACGCTCGCTCGCCAACTCGACCTGCAGACGCCGCGTTCGATCGAGTGGGTCAGCAACCAGCGGCACCGTTGGGGCTCGTGCACGCCGGCCAACGGCACCATTCGCCTGTCCGACCGCATGGCCGGCTTTCCCGAGTGGGTGATCGACTACGTGATCGTCCACGAACTCGCCCACCTCGACGAGCTCCACCACAACGACCGCTTCTGGTCGATCGTCGCCCGCTATCCGCTGGCCGAGCGGGCCCGCGGGTACCTCATCGCCAAGTCAGGCGATCAGAGTGACGAAGGGCTCGACTGACCCGTCGGCTGGGTGCTCGCCTGGACGACCGGTGCGTCGAGGTCGGCAAGGGTCAGATCGATGGCATCGAGCTCGGCCGACAGGGCATCGAGATCGTCCATCGTGGCGAGCTGCACCACATCGGGGACGGAGAACTCGAGCGTCGGCGCTGCGGTCTGGGCTGGCGCTGGAGTCTGGGCTGGCGCTGGCGTCTGGGCTGGCGCTGGCGTCTGGGCTGAGGCCGGTGCTGCGGCCGCGGCGGGGTCAGATCCAGGCTCGTTCGGCGAGGCAGGGCTCGGCGAGTTGGTGTGACGATCCATCATGCTCACGGGCCGCACCCTACTGGGGTCGCCCGTCCTCCGGGCTCAGCGCCCGACGGTGATCGGCTGGCGGGCGAAGACCACGCTGCTCGGTTCTGCCGAGATCGACACCAACTGTTCTTCGTCGTCGGCGGTCGACTCGAGCTGAATCACCTCGATCAGTTCCGGCCCTTCGCGAGTGAAGACCAATCGCGAACCGTCGTAGGTGAGGTTGTCGACGTTCTCCCCCGGCCCGCCGATCTGCTGGGAGAACACGACCACGTCGGTCCCGAGCTCTTGAACGACGAGTTCGGTCGTGGCCACGACGCCATCGCTTCGGTAGGTGCGGAGCGTGAATGCGATCCGGGCGGCATCCGGGCTGAGAGCGATCGCTCCATAAGCGGGGCGACGACCGACCGCGCACGGCGGGACGCCCGGCCCACCAATGGCGACTTCTTCGCCGCTCGAATCGAAGAAGAGCACCGCCCCGCAGTTGGCGTCGGCGATCGACAGCGCGTGCAGACCCTCACTGGCCGACAGGTCGATGAGGGATTGTGGTTCGGACAGCTGGACGAGAATCGCCCGTTCGCCTTCACCCAACGGCACGCGTTCGATGAGCTGCGGGCTCGACGCCACGAGAGCGTGGGCCTGGAGGGTCGAGTCGATGAAACCGACGTCGAGGAGCCGCTCGTCTCCCGTCACGATCGGTGCAGGAGCGCTGTCGTCGGCTCGGAGCCACACGATCGAACGGCCGGTCTCTTCGTTGTTCAACCCGACGACGAGCCCGCCGAAGAAGTCATCGACGACGGTCTCCGCTCCGCCGTCCAGCACGAGATCGAGCGGCGCCTGATCGGCGAAGCCGATGGCGGTCGAATCCCGAACCGAGACCTCCTCTTGAGCGACGATCAGCAGGGACGGGATGTAGCCCTCGGGCCGAGGTGGGGAGAACACCGGGACCGCCGCCACCGGGCTCGGCGCGACGTCGGCGCTCTCGTCGTCCGGAGCTTGAATCACGGGCTCGTCGGCGCCGGCGTCGGTCTCGACGGCGGTGTCGGTGGAGATCTCGGTGCCGGTTCCGAGATCGGGGTCGCCGATGGGTGTGCAGGCCGACGCGATGGCGAGGAAGAGCCCGGCGACGAGCGCCGCACGAACGGGACGACGAGCGTCCGAACGCGGCGCGCGGATTCGACGGTGGACGTCGTCCGGGTCGAATCGACGAAGTCGCTGGCGGACGGGGCTCGGCACGGCCTCATGGTGGCACGGTCTCCCGTACTCCTGGGGGCAACGATTGCGGGAGGCATCGGAGTAACCTCTCGGGGCCCCTGTGGCGCAGCTGGTTAGCGCAGTGGACTTTTAATCCATTGGTCGTGGGTTCGAATCCCACCGGGGGCACGCGCGAACATGTTCCATTCCAACGGTTGCGTTTCTCACAGCTTTTCGACCAGGAGTCACCGGTGCCTCGAAAGACCAAGGATCTCGACACGCCCTTCAAGCGAGGTGAGCAGGTGCTCACCGTTCGTGACATCCGCGGCGCATCCCAGGGTCGGGTCGGCAAGGTCCGGATGATCAACGGGCTCAGTGACTACAACGGCGGGACCCCATGGGTTCGCTATTGGGTCAAGTTCGACGACGGCTCGATGCTCGGCCACGTCAACCACGACGACCTCGTGCGTCCGACGATGCTCCGAGAGTGGCAGGCCCGCGAAGACGCCCGAGCCGATGCCGCTCGGGCCGCAGCAGAGGCCAGCCTCACCGCCGCCTCCGGCGACGCCCCCGCCGAAGTTGCCGCCACCGGGCTCACGGGCGACGCCGCCCTCATTCCCGCCCACCTGCTCGAACGCAGCAAGGCTGCGAAGGCACGGTTGCTCGGCGGATGAGCCGAACCGTCGGCGCCAGACGGCATCGTCAGACGCCGACGCTGCTCGCATCGATCATCGCCGCCTTGGCGATGGTGGCCGCCTCGTGCGGCGAGGCTTCGGACTACCTCGCCGACGGCGACGCGCCGGCCGGCGTTCCGTCGCAGAGCGGATCCGACGGGGATCCCTCGAGCGAGGCCGACGGCGAGACCGGCAGCACGGACGACGGCGGGGACTCCGCCGATGGTGGCGCCGACAGCGATGACGCAGGCCAAGACACCGACGGCTCGGCTGACGGCTCCGGTGACGGCTCGGATGACGCCGCAAACGGATCCGAAGACGACGGTGGAACCGGCGCCGAGGGTGGCGACGGCGAAGACGGTGGGGACGACGCGGGCGGCGATGCCGGCGCCGACGACGATCCAGACGAGCCGGCTTCGACCGTTCGACTCCTCGAGACCCAGATCGTCAACACCTTCCCGCACGACGGCAACGCCTTCACGCAAGGCCTCGAGTACCTCGACGGCGTGCTGTTCGAGAGCACCGGTCTCTACGGCGAGTCGGGCAGGAGGCGAGTCGGACTCACCAACGGGGTCGTGTCGTCGAGTCTGCCGCTCAGCGACGATCTCTTCGGCGCCGGTCTCGCGCTCGTCGGCGACAGCGCCCTGATCCAGCTCACGTGGCGCGAAGGCGTCGCGATCGTGGCCGATCCCATCACGCTCCAGGAGTTCGACCGGTTCACCTTCGAAGGCGAAGGCTGGGGCCTGTGCGATCTCGGCGAGCAGCTCGTGATGAGCGACGGCACCT
>CALLIQ010000708.1 GCA_938008925.1 uncultured Acidimicrobiales bacterium | reverse complement strand
AGTGGCGAGTGGCGTCAGCTGCTCCCCGAGCGGGGATGGCTCAAGGAGAGCGTCCACGTCACCTTGTACGACCTCGGGCTGGCCAGGAAGAAGCCCCTCCCACCCCAGGCCCGGTACAACGCAGCACAGCGGGTTTCTTACACCGCCATCTTGGCCATGGGAGCGCTCGTCGTCGTCACCGGCTTCGCCCTCTACAAGCCGACGCAGCTCAGCTTCCTCGTCACACTGTTCGGCGGCTACGAGCGAGCCCGGACGATCCACTTCGTCACGACGGTCGGCTTCCTTGGCTTCTTCGGCGTCCACATCCTGCAGGTCGTCCGGGCGGGCTGGGGCAACTTCATGAGCATGATCACCGGCTACGAACTGCGCCCCGCGACCGTGGAGGCCACGAACGAATCGAACGAACCGACCACGTCGAACGAAGGAGAGCGATGATGGCTCGCTGGCGATCGTCCAAGACCGAGACGCACGACGACCGCGTCGCCCGCTACGAGGCACTCGAGAACGACGTGCCCACCCTCACCGAAGCCGAACTTCGACTCCGCACCCGTCGCTCCGTCCTCACCGGCGGCGCCGCCAGCCTCGCTGGCCTGGCCAGTTGGCGCTGGGTGCAGGGCCAACCCGAAGTCGACCGGATTCCCCAGGTCCTTCGTGACACACACGAGTTCAACGAAGCGATCTGGCGCCGCCTCTATCGGCCGAACAAGCTCGCCCCCACGTTCGACCCGAGCGAAGCCACCGACATCCGTGTGAACGGTCGCCATGGCGGCCTCGAGAACGACGCACCGTTCGACATCGCCAACTGGCAGATGCGGGTCGTCGGCCCCGACGGCGAAGAACTCGGTCGTCACGTGATGGAGGACGACCTCCTCGCCCTCCCTCAGACCGAGATGACGGTCGAGCACAAGTGCGTCGAGGGTTGGAGCAACGTCGTCACCTGGGGCGGCAGCCGCTTCAGCGACTTCGTCGAGACCCACTACCCCCAGTTCATCGAGAACCCCACGGCGTATGTGGCGCTCGAAACGCCGCCGCAGAACATCAACAACCACTTCTACGTCGGTCTCGACTGGGACTCGATGATGCACCCGCAGACGCTGCTCGCCTCCCGCCTCAACGGCGAGGAGTTGAGCCAGCCCCACGGAGCACCCATCCGGCTCACCACACCGCTCAAGTACGGCACGAAGCAGATCAAGCGCATCGGCACGATCACCTTCACCAACGAGCGACCGGCCGACTACTGGACCGAGCGCGGCTACGACTGGTACGCCGGCCTCTGATCCAAGAGCTGAGATCTCCGGTGCCGGGCGACCACACTGGAGGGCATGAGCGCCTCGGGCTCGACGACAACGAGCTCGGCCGACCGAGCGACCACCGCCGACCGGCTGGCGCGCGTCGCCGTCGGTGGAGCGATCGGCACACTGGTTCGTCACGCAGCACTGTCGACCACGAGCGACACCGCTGATCAGTGGACGTTGCTCGCCATCAACGGCGTCGGGTCGTTGATCATCGGGATCTTGGCCGCTCGTCGCCTCGAGCCCGAACGGTGGGCGCTCGCTGCAACCGGATTCTGCGGAGGCCTGACTTCGTTCTCGACCTTCTGCCTCGCCGTGGCTCGTTCCCTCGATGCCGGCGATCCGCTACAGGCCACCGGCAACGTCTTGGCCACCACCGGCATCGCGGTCGGCGCTGTCGGCATCGGAACGATCATCGGCAGGCGCCGCGGAACGGAACGTCCGCTGTGATCGTCGTCGTGTTCATCGCGATTGCGGGAGCCGTCGGCGCGACCGTTCGGTCGTCGATCGCCGACGTCGTCGGTAGCCACGAGTGGCCCGTCGCCACGATGACCGCCAACACGATCGCCAGCTTCGCGATCGGGCTCGCTCCCGGCGGTTCGACCGTGCTCACCGTTGGCTTGCTCGGTGCCTTGTCGACCTGGTCCACCCTCGCACTCGAGATCCTCGAGCTGCATCGGCGTCGGGGACTCGGTTTCGCGATGGCGGTGGCCGCCGCCAGCATCGTCTTGGGCGTCGGGGCGACCTGGGTCGGTCTCCAGCTCGGCTAGATCGAATCGGCCGTGGGCGTGCGACGTCGCTCGCGCGGGATCGAGGCGGTGATGTGCACCCCATCGTCCACCGTGAGATCGAGCGTGCCGCCGACGGCCGCCATGCGCTCTCGCATCAACTTCAGCCCTTGGTGACCATCGGCGACGTCGAGCGGATCGAAGCCAACGCCATCGTCGACGATCTCGAGCACCGCCGCGTCGTCGTCTGCATCGAGGCGAAGGACGACCCCGGTGCCCCGAGCATGGAACGCAGCATTGGCGAGCGCCTCTCGCCCGACGAGATAGAGCGTCTCGGCCTCATCGGAGCGCAGGGCAACACCCCGCCGACCCTCGATGGCCAAGCTGATCGAACCCTCCGTCAGCTCGCGGCCTGCCTCGGCGAGCGAATCGAGCAGATCGCCATTCGGAGCCGGACGGGGAGCCATGGTCTCGGTGAACGTGCGGAGATCATCGATCGCCTCGATGGTGAGCCGGTGAGCGGTCAGCACCGATTCGGGGCGATCGGCGCCAACGTCTGACTGCAGGAAGGCGTCGAGTTGCAGGACGGCGGCGGTGAGGGTCTGGATCGGCCCGTCGTGGAGTTCCTTG
>CALLIQ010000707.1 GCA_938008925.1 uncultured Acidimicrobiales bacterium | reverse complement strand
GAGCTCGAGCACGACGGTCGCGTTGGCTTCGACCGGGCTGGTGTCGTAGCGGAAGGCGGGAACGGTTGCGCCGTCGACCACGAGGTCGAACGTCGGCCACAGGATCAGCTCCTTGCAGTTGACCTGGTCGTCGTTCGAATTGGTGAGCGCGAGGTCGATCGACACGATCCGGCGTCCCGGCGACACGCGGCTCGCCCGATCGTCGCTTTGCTCGAGACCGACCGTCGCCCGGTCGATGATGGTGTCCAACTCGATCCCGTCGCCGGAGCAGCCGGCGAAGGTGCCGCTGGCTGCGGAGGATTCGGCGCCGTGGGCGAGCGGCAGCGGGTAACGGCGGGCAAATCCCGGGCCGTCGAGGGGCAGGACGAGGGGAACCTCGTCATCGATCGCGAATTCGATCGCGTACTCCGTGAGATCGGTTGAGCTGGTGAGTTCACGCTCGTTGGGGACGACGAACGACACGATCGCGTTGCGGTGGTCCCGCCCGGAGAACTGCACCGGTTGCAGCGTTGCTCCGAGGTCGTCGTGCAGCCGGCCGGTGGCGATCGCTGCGCCGGTGTCGTCGAGCAGCGTCACGACACCGAGCGTCCACGACGTCGGAGCGAGGGTCTCGAGCTCGAGTGCGACGGCGAGTTCTCCTCCGTCGACCATCGAGGGACCGACCGTGATCTCGACCCGCTTCACGACGTCTGAGGCGCCACCGTCAGCCATCACGGCCGGGGCGGCGGGATCCGACTCGTTCTGCCGCTCCGACGATCCGGCCTCGGTCGCCGATGCGGTCACGCGTGCCTCGGCTGTGTCAGCGTCGACGCTCGACAGCGTGGTCACCGGCTGGCGACGAGGTGTCGCATCGTCTCGGTCGGCGAACGGGACACCGCACGCCGATGCTGCCATGGCGATGGCAACGAGACTCGCAACGGCACGGCCTCGGCCCGCCACAGAGCGAGATCCACCGCTGGTGCGCCGGTTCGGTTCGATCGTTCGTCGTTGCTCGTTCATCCGCATGCCCTTGAGATGCGCCGAACGGTTGCGGGAGTTTCAGCTCGACAGACTTTTATCGGAACGAATCGCGAACGCTTGATCCAACAGCTCGGCGATCAGCTCGTCGTCGTAGCGCGACGCGGCCGCGCCACCGGTGGCCAGATCGAAGAAGACGCCCGAGAACGCTTCGATCAGGTCACGAAATGGCTCGAGCGCAGCGGCATGGAGGGGGCCGTGGTCGCTGTGCCCGTTCCGGTCCGGCCACGACAGCGACGCCACGAACTCGGCGATGTCGAAGTAGCGGTGCGTCTCGAGGAACGATCGCTCAGCCGCATCGAGTTCGAAATCCGAGTCGAGGAGCAACCCGAAGTCGGCAAAGAAGATCGTCTCTCCATCGGTCAAGACATTGTCGAGATGGGCATCCAGGTGGGCGACGCCGCGAGCCCGCATGAAATCGGTGACCGACCGGGCCTGGTCGATCACGGCATCGGTGAAGTCGGGATGATCGGGGATCCAGTCACGAACGACGAACGGGATGTGCTCGACGAGCAGGACGATCGCATGCGTCGAGGCCGACCTGGCGTCGATGAACCGGTCGATGGACTCGTCCGCTCCCCACGTCATGCGAAGCCGTTTCTCGAGCTCTGGACCGATCGATCGCGTCTGGCCGGCCAAGGGCACCACCCGGTGGTGGTAGAGCAGCGGGAAGTGCTCGCTCTCTCCGTCGAGCACCCACGCGGTCGTCGTTTGGTGGGCCTGCAGCTCCCGCATCGCTCCGAAACCCGCCGAGCCGACCCCGTAGTGGTAGTGGGCGGGCAGTCCGAAGACGTTGGCCGTCGAGCCCGCCGCTGCCCGCTCTTCCGCCGTGATCGGGATCGCCTTCACGAACACCGGGTCGCCGTCGATGTCGAGGTGACGATGGAGTCCCCATCCCGATCGCCCCTCGGCCGACTGGACGAACTCGATCAGATCCGAGTCGGACATCGCCGACAACGCGGCGCTGAGACGTTCGTGGCCGGCTTGGCGCGCCGCGAGCCGTCGACCGGGTGTGGGGTCCGACGCCGGCTCTAGAGCCACTTCGGGTTGGCGACGGCGAGCCGAGCGGCGACGTCGCCGATCACGACCTGCGCTGTTTCAGCCAGGCGGTGGTCGTGTTCGCCAGCACGAACCGCAGCGGCAAGCGCTGCTGGCGAGGTCGCTTGGACGGCTGCGAGCATCGTGACCTCCGCTTCGTCGAGCGTCGTCTTCGCGGCGAGCTCGCGTCCGACGATCGCCAACGCATTCGCAGCGACACGAGCGTGGAACGACACTCGGCCGACCGTGTCGGCCATGACGTCGCCGCGGAGGAACTCGCCGACGGCTTCGACGAGTTCGGCCGCTGTCGTCGGCCCGCTCGGGGTCGCGGTGTCGGCTGATTCCGGTTGCGCATCCTCGATCGACCCGGCGACCGCCCCGAGGAGTCGGAGCACGTCGTATTCCTGCTCGACGATTCGGCGTCCGATGGCGGCCAGCTCGACCGACCGAGCGACGCCGTCTCGGTGCGCCCCGACCTGCGAGCCGCACATGATCCCCCACTTCAAGGTGCCGAGCAGCTCCCACCACCGCACGACCGCGGGGTCGACCGAGCGTCCGGACGCGGCCTCGTATGCGTCGAACAGCTCGGCGTATTCGCCG
>CALLIQ010000706.1 GCA_938008925.1 uncultured Acidimicrobiales bacterium | reverse complement strand
GATGAGCCGAAGACGAGCGAGATGGTCGGGATCCCGAGCCCCGACAGCTCGGTGATCTTGCGGAAGACGTCGCCAGCTTGCAGGTAGAGCTGGAGCTGGTGGGGGAGGTCGGCGCCGCCGGACTCGACCATGAAGACCATCGGGAGTCGGTTCTCGCGGCAGATGTCGAGTGCTCGGAGCATCTTCTTGACCGTGATGGGGTTCATCGAGCCGCCCCGCACGGTGGGGTCGTTGGCCAAGATGACGCACTCGGTTCCAGCGATCTGGCCGATGCCGGTGATGACGGCTGCTCCGACGTT
Organism: uncultured Acidimicrobiales bacterium; assembly: GCA_938008925.1. GTDB lineage: Bacteria > Actinomycetota > Acidimicrobiia > Acidimicrobiales > SZUA-35 > CALEWY01. The sequence goes on along the minus strand of CALLIQ010000706.1, from coordinate 2,685 downwards.
GAACTCGGTGTCGGCTCCGGCGGTCGCTGACAGCTCGAGGAAGGGGGCGTCGCGGTCGAGGAGGAGCTCGATGCGCTCCCTCGCCCAGAGCCGACCCCGATCGTGGTGGCGGGCCCGGTACTTCTCGCCGCCACCGTCGATCGCCTGGTCGAGGAGTGCGTGGTAGTCGTCGAGATGCCGTTGCATGGCGGCGACGTTGTCCCGATAGGTCTCGGCGTTCACGTCGATGTTCGAGCGAAGAATGCTCATCGGGCCTCGTTCGGTGTTCGTGTGGTGGATTCGTGCGGGGGAGCGGTTGCTTCGAGTCGTTCGGTGACGGCTTCCAATCGGTCGACGAGCCCGCCGAGCGACACGTCGCCATCCGCCGCAGGTGATGCGGTGGAGGACAGGCCGATCGTGATCACCGACAGCAGCTGGTCGGTGGTGGCGTCGACATCGAGCGTCGCGTGGCCGGTGAGTGAACTCCAGGCGAGGTGCTCGATGCTTCCGTAGACGATGTCGCGGGCCACCGTGGCCGGAATGTCGGAGCGGAACTCGCCCGTTCGTACACCGTCGGCAAAGGCATCCATGAACAGTGCGGTGTACCGACGGCTCAGCGCGGCGGGCTCAGAGTCGTAGTAGTCGTCGAAGGAGCGAGCTTCGCTGATCAGGAGGCGGCAGAGCAGGCGGTCCTCGGTGAACGCCTGGAGCTGCCGCCGGATCAAGACGGCCACCTTCTCTCTCGGCGAGTCGACCGACGCGATCGCATCGGTGGCTGAGTCGATCAGGGGTTCGTAGAACGACGCGATCACCTGATGGAGCAAGTCACGCTTGGAAGGGACGTGCCGGTAGACGGCGCCTTCGACGACGCCGACCCGTCTCGCAATGTCGGCCATCGATGTCGCGTCGTACCCGTCCTCGGCGAACAAGGTCCGAGCTGCCTCGAGAATCTGGACCTTTCGGGGCTGTGCGTGAGCATCCCTCACGCGTTGTGTTGTGCTTGTTCGGTGCGCTGGAGAGGATTCCTCGGACAGGGCGGGCATCGAGTGTGAGTCTAACTCACATTCGAGCCGTCTTGCCCGAGGAGTCGGGGTCACTCCGGCGATGTCCAGCGTCGCTCGACTCGCCATGGCGGGTCGAGTCGATCCTCGCCAGCCCAGTAGAGCTTGATCGTGTTGCCGTCCGGGTCGAGCAGCAGCGCCTCACGCCACCGGTAGCTCCTGTCCTCCGGGTCGTGGACGAAGGCGATTCCTCGGGCCTTGAGTGACGAGACCAGATCGTCCAACTGTTCGTGCTCGAAGTAGATGGTCGAGCGAGATCTCGGCGCCGATGCGTCAGCACCGCTCGATTCGCTCGCCGCCAGCGAGAAGGTGGCCGTCCCCTCCGTGCATTCGAAGCGTGCGTAGTGGGGTGTGTCGACGATCTGGAGAAAGCCCATGCGGCGGTAGAACGCCGCGGCGACCTCCATGTCTGTCACCGGCAGCGTCACTTGATTGAGGTCCATGGCGTGGAACATAGAATCTCAACCAACGTTGAGGTCAAGAGTCCGCCCGATCGTGTGATACCGGCCAGGTCGAGCTGTGCTAGTTCTGTCGAGATGAGCGATGGAGCGGTAGCCGGTTTGTCCGACGTTCTCGACCCGAGCTGGTGGCAGAACGATCCGCAGGAGTCGTATCGAGCGATGCTCGCCCTTCCGGGACTGTGGCGTGACGAGCGCAGCCAACTCTGGATGGTCGCTCGCCATGCCGACATCATGACGGTCGAGCGGGATGCGCAGACCTTCTCGAGTCGCGGCGAACACGACATGGGTGGCAGCTATCGCCTCGTCCCGTCAGAAGGCGAGACGACGATGATCAGCAACGACGATCCCGTCCATCTCGCCCAACGGCGCATCATCAATCGCCGCTTCACGCCTCGGGCTGTACGGCAGCACGACGATCACTATCGGGCCATCGTGACCGACCTCATCGACGGTGCCATCGCCGAGCAGGACGAGCGGGGCTCGGTCGAAGTCGTCGACGCCATCGCTGCGCAGCTGCCGGGCAGAGTGACCGCTGAGCTGATCGGCTTCGGTCCCGACCGGTGGCGTGAGGTGAAGAGTTGGTCGGAACGCCAGATGCGGATCGACCGTCGCTACGAAGAGCCCGACGTGCTCAGCGACCTCGCAGCGAGTATCAACGAGTGGGCCCAGGTGATGATCGAGCTGCTCCCGCAACGAGCGGAGTCGCCCCAGGCCGACCTGTTCAGTGACTGGATCGCCGCCGGCATGGCCCCGGAAGTGATGGTGCAGGAGACCGGCCTGATGATCGCAGGCGGTGCCGAGACCACCCGCACGGTGATCGCCCATGGCCTCCGGGCATTCGTCGACCACCCCGATCAATGGGAAGCGCTCGCCGCTGACCCCACCGCCATCCCGGTGGCTGTCGAGGAGATGATCCGCTACGTCACCCCGTTGAACAACATGTTCCGACGAGCGACCGTCGACACCGAGGTCGCCGGTACGCCGATCGCGGCTGGCGATCGTCTGGCCTTGGTGTATCCGGCGGCCAACCGGGACCCCGCCGTGTTCGAGAACCCGGACGTGTTCGACTCAACTCGTGACCCGAACCCCCACATCGCGTTCGGCTACGGCACGCACTTCTGTCTCGGTGCCAACCTGGCCCGTCTCGAAGTACGGATTCTCTTCGAGGAGCTGACGAAGCGGAT
>CALLIQ010000705.1 GCA_938008925.1 uncultured Acidimicrobiales bacterium | reverse complement strand
AGACGCCTGATGACCTCGCAGCGGTCCGCGCCGCCATCGAGGCTGGCGATCTCGACGCTGCGTTCCCCTCGCCCTCTTGACCGCGCCAGACCCGCACACGTTGTTCACCGGCGTCGACCGGGCGCTGTTCATCTCGACGTTCTCGGCCAAGCTGCGGGCCGCCGGACTGGCGACACCGCTGAGTGCGGTCAGCCGAGCGGCGGCAGCGATCGAGGCCGTCGGTCCGCTCACCCTGGCCGAGCTCTACTGGGCATGCCGGGTGGCGCTCGTGAGCGAGCGGGCAGACATCGAGCTGTTCGATCGGGTCTTCGAGGCGGTCTTCGAAACCACCGACAACACCCGAGGCACGTCGCAACGAAACTTCGGTGGGCTGTCGACGACCGGTGATGCGGAGCATCGGGTCAAGGCCCAGCCGAACACGCCAGACGAGGTGAGCGCAGGCAGCGGACTGCCGTGGGCGACACGTCCATCGGTGCTCGACACAGCGGAAGAGGATGTCGACGACGAGGTTGACGACGCCGACGACGTGATGATCCCCGAGCTCATGCCGTCGGCCGAGGAGATGCTCGTCGAGCGTCCGTTCGACGAGCTGGACGAGCGAGAACTCGCGACGGTCGCAGCCGAACTCGAAGCGGCGATGACGGAGTGGCCGATGCGGCCGAGTCGTCGCAGACGACGGGCGCACGGCGGCGACCGCACCGAGCTCCGCTCGACGTTGCGGCACTCGATGCGCAGCGGGGGAGAGCCGCTCACGCTGATCACGAGCCGTCGCCGCCACCGCCCTCGCCGGGTCGTCGTGCTCGTCGATGTGTCCGGATCGATGGAGTCGTTCGCCCGCGCCTACCTCCACGTCACTCGAGCCCTGGTACTGGCCGGGCAGGCGGAGGTCTTCGCCTTCGCAACCGAACTCACGCGGATCACGACGTCGCTCAAGCACCGCTCGCCGACCGAAGCCATCGAGCAGGCATCCGACGCCGTCGGCGACCGCTTCGGCGGCACGCGCCTCGCCAGCAGCGTTCGTGCGCTGCTCGCTCATCAGCGATGGGGCGGGCTCGTTCGGGGGGCGGTCGTGGTGATCGTGTCGGACGGTTGGGACAGCGACGCCCCCGACGAAACGGAGCGGTCGATGGCTCGCTTGGCCCGGCGATCGCACCGAGTCGTCTGGATCAATCCGCGCGCCGCAGCGAACGAGTTCGAGCCGAAGGTGGCGGCGATGGCCGCAGCGCTTCCGCACTGCGATCACTTTCTGCCCGGTCATTCGCGACGAGCCATCGACGATGTGATCGCGGCGATCGCCAAGCCGTAGTCGCTCCATCACGGCCCCATCCCAGCTTCATCGTCGCGGCCGGGTCGCTGACCGCGGGTAACCATTTCGACCATCACCCAGCCGGCGGGTTCGAAAACCTACGCTCACGGCGATGGGACGGAGGTCTGCGACATCGGTGATTGCCGCGCTGTGCGCGTTCTTGGCTGCGTCGCTGTCGACGTTGGCCATCGGCGTCGCAGGGTCTGCAGCACAAGAGGGTGACGCAGACGGCGGACAGACCGCCAACGAGGCATGGCTGTCCTACGCCTATGAGGACTTGCTCGGACGTCAAGCCGACGATGTCGGCATCGACTTCTGGGTGGGTCGTCTCGCTGCTGGCGGCGATCGCGCTCGCTTGAACGTCGCTCGCCAGTTCGTCTACAGCCCCGAGGGCGCCTCCGGCGAGGTCGAGCGAGGCTTCCAGACGATCTTGGGCCGTTCACCCGACCCCCAGGGCGGCGACTTCTGGACCGGCTTCTTGATGAACAATCCCGTCGTCACGCTCCGGGCCGCCCTGTATTCGAGCAACGAGGTCTTCGCCAACGCCGGGAGCACCGATGCGTGGATCGACCTCGTGTATCGCGATCTGCTCGGTCGCCCGCCCGAGGTGGACGGCGCGGCGTTCTGGCTCGAACAGATCGATGCGGGCATGAATCGCTACGTCCTGGTCGACTTCGTCTACACGAGCGACGAAGCGCTCGGCGGCCGCGTCGATGCGTACTACACCGAGGTACTCGACCGGCTCCCCACCGACGCTGAGCGGGCGGCGGGCATTTCCGTGATCCGCAACTTCGACGAGCGCGAGCTGCGTGTGCAGCTCATCTCCAGCGACGAGCGGTTCGACGGCTTCGTCGCTGACGTGCTTTCTCCCGTCGCGGTCATGTCCAGCGAGGCGGCGAGCTGATGGGTTCTGTCGGTGTCGTCGCCGCTGCGCTCGTCGCGTGCATCTTCGCCTGGTCGGCCATTGCGAAAGTCCGGGACCGGGGAGTGGTCGGGCGCGACTTCGCCAAGATGGGGATTCCGTTCGCATCGGTTGCGCTGGTGCTCGTGGTCATCGCCGAGTTCGTGACCGCAGCCCTCTTGCTCGTCCGCCCCCGGCTCGGCGCCGCCGCTGCCGTCGTTCTCCTCGCCGGGTTCTCCGCCGTGCTCGCAGCCGTCATCCGATCCGGGCGCGACATCAGCTGCGGGTGCTTCGGTGCGAACCAGTCCGAACCCATCTCGCCCGTCGACCTCGTTCGCAACGGGGCACTGGCGGCGCTCGCCGCGCTCGCATTGTTCGCCGATCGTGCCGCCGGGATCGACTTGCCCGCGGTGATGGTGGCGACGCTGTCGGCGCTGTGTCTGCTCGTGGTGGTCCAGCTCGCCGGACTCGCCCGGGCGAGCCACGGCGGTGGGTTCGTGAGTGCGCTGTTGACAATCGAGTTGGCCGGGGAGTCCCGAGCCGAGGAGGTCGCCGAGAACATGGGTGGTGTGTCATGAGTGGTGGCGTGTGGGTCGTGTCCTACGCACTGTTGTGGGTCACCGTGATCGTGTTGGGTTTGACCGTCGTGGTGCTGCTGCGTCAGATCGGCGTCTTGCACACACGCATCGCCCCGATGGGCGTGCACTTCGCAGGCGAGGGCCCAGAGCTCGATGCACCTGCGCCGACCCTGAAGGGTCTCGACTACGGCGACAACGACGTGACGTTGCTGGCGTTCACGTCGCCGACCTGTGAGCTCTGTGCTGCACTCGTGCCCGGTCTCCAGCGGATCGAGTCCGCCTACGCGGAAGTCGACCTCCAGCTCATCTCCTCCGAGCTCGCCGAGAAATCGTTCCGGAGCTTCAAGGTGCGATCGACGCCGTACCTGATCGCAGTCGATCGCGACGGCATCGTGCAGAGCCGCGGTGTGGCAAACACGCTCGACCAAGCCGAAGAGATGCTCGCCGAGGTCCTCGCCGGCATCGAGGCAGCGGAGGTGGGCGCATGACG
>CALLIQ010000704.1 GCA_938008925.1 uncultured Acidimicrobiales bacterium | reverse complement strand
ATGGCGAGGGTCCAGGCCCAGAGCCAGCCGGAGGCGTCGGTCTCGACAACGGGAGCCAAAGCGAAGGCGGTGTTAGCGACAACGTCTTCGGGGAAGAGGCTGGCGGCCACGGTGGCGTCGTACCACATGGCAACTGCGCCCTCTTCGTAGAGCGTCTTGCACTCGTTGAAGCTTGCGTTCGCAGCATCGTCCTGGCCAGCGTCGTTGAGGAGGTCAACGTAGAAGTTCAGCGCTTCGGCGAACTCAGGCTGATCAACCTGAGCGGTGCCGATGGAGCCGTCTGCGTTGGCTTCCCACCACGTGCCACCGAAGGTGTTGAGCACGGTGGTGAAGGACGCACCGAGGTCACCCCAGCCGGGCTTGCCACGGAGGCAGATGCCAGCCATCTCGTCGGAGTCGATCTGACGAGCGATGTCGGCAACTTCGTCCCACGTCGGGGCGTCGGGCATGGTGATGCCGTTGTCCGCCATGACGTCGGCGCGGTACATGATGAACGACGACTCGGCGTAGAACGGCGAGGCGTAGAGTTCACCGTCGACCGACAGACCGTTGCGCACGGCCGGGATGAGGTCATCGATGTCGTAGGTGTCGGAAGAGGCAGCGAGGTCGTTCAGACCGACGAGCCAACCGTTGGCGCCGAACTGCGGCGTCTCGTACATACCGATCTGGACGACGTCGAACTGCTCGCCACCGGCGCCGACGTCACGGGTGGTGACTTCGCGCAGGGTCTGCTCGTCGAGAACCGTGAGGTTCACGGTGATGCCGGTCTCGGGGGTGAAGAACTCAGCTGCGAGCTCGCCCATCCGGGTGATGTTGTCGTTTCCGACGAGTGCCACGGTGATCGAACGATCGCCATCTTCCATGGCCTCGTCGTCTCCGCCGTCAGCGTCGTCGTCTTCCATGGCTTCGTCGTCTCCGCTGTCGGAGTCGTCGTCGCCGCTGTCATCGCCGCTGTCGGACGACTCTGCCGAGTCGTCACCTGAGTCTGCGCCGTCGTCGCTGTCACTGCCACCGCATGCGGCAGCAATGATGGCGAAGGCAGCCAACATGCTCATGAGAAGCAGCCAGGGCGAACGCCTGGAGTCCTGGTCTCGATTCATGTGATCTCTCCCCGAATCATTTCCGGTTGTAGGAGGAGGCGCAGGGCGCGCCTTCTCGCGTTCCGATGGTTCTACTTGGCTTCATGTTGACATGCAAGGAAAAACAACAAAACCGCAAACAAACCGGAAACAAAGCAAGGGTCCTGCGACCCAAAACCCACGCCTGAGGCACGAAAACGCCCTCCGCCGACCAAAAACACAGACCTAGCGCCTTCGTTCATGTTGGTATAGGGTGCCGCCGTGCATCGAGCGACCACCACCACGCCCATTCGAGCGGACACCCTCGTGTCGCTCGAGCCTGGCACCGAACTTCCTCGCTACGACCGCGCTGCTCTCACGCCCTCGATCGTGCACATCGGCGTCGGCGGATTCCATCGAGCGCATCTTGCGACCTACGTGGACGAACTCTGCCGTGCTGGCCTCACCGACTGGTCCATCGTCGGCGCTGGCGTGATGCCGGGCGACTCCGAGATGGCGAGCGCGCTGCTCGGCCAAGACGGGCTCTACTCATTGATCGTGCGCGGCGCCGATTCCACCGACGTCACGATCATCGCGAGCATCACCGACTACATCCATGCGTCGCCCGATCCCGCCTCGCTGATCGACTGCATCGCCGCACCGGCGACCCAGCTCGTGTCGATGACCATCACCGAAGGTGGTTACCCGGTCGACGACGTCACCGGCGCCTTCGACCCCGACTCGCCCGTCAGCGGGCCCGGCTCGTCATTCGCCATCGTCGCCGCCGCCCTCGACAAGCGTCGACTGGCCGGCGGTCAGCCGCTCACCATCATGAGCTGCGACAACATCATGTCGAACGGTCTGGCGGCACGAGCGTCGACGCTCGGAGAAGCGGCGGCCATCGGTCCCGATCTCGTCGAATGGATCGAGGCGAACGTCTCGTTCCCAAACAGCATGGTCGACCGAATCACACCGGCAACGACCGATGCCGACCGCGAATGGCTTCGAGACCAGCGAGGCATCGACGACCGTTGGCCCGTTGTCGCCGAACCGTTCCGCCAATGGGTGATCGAGGACGACTTCAAGGGCGCCCGCCCACCGCTCGAGATGCTCGACGTCATCGTCACGAACGACGTCAAGCCCTACGAGCACATGAAGCTGCAGCTGTTGAACGCAGGGCATTCCTGCCTCGCCTACCTCGGCGCACTCCTCGACTGCGAGCGCGTGGACGAGGCGATGGCCGACGAGCACATCCGCGGCTTCCTCGCTGCGTTCCTCGCGCACGAAGCCCAGCCGGTCGTACCCGCCGTCGACGGCATCGACCTCGACGACTACGTCGACTCGCTGGTCGAGCGGTTCTCGAATCCCGAGGTCGGTGATCAGATCGCCCGCCTCTGCCTCGATGGCTCAGCCAAGTTCCCGAAGTTCTTGCTCCCGACCGTGCGGGCGCAACTCGATGCCGGCGGACCGGTTGCACTCGCAGCGCTCGCGCTTGCCGGGTGGTGCGAGTACCTCAACGGCACGACCGAGAGCGGCGCGCCGATCGAACGCTCGTCCGACCCGCTGCTCGATGCCGCCATCACGCACGCCGCAGCATCGAAGGAAGACCCGGCTGCGTTCCTCAGCTTCGCCGAGGTGTTCGGGTCCGACCTGCCCGCCGAGCGGCGCTTCGTGAACGCGTTCACCGCCGCAGTCGAATCCCTCCGGACCAATGGCGTACGCTTCACGATCGAGCAGTCGACCGAGTAGAGCGACACGAGGAGCGGATGGCGGAGCGAACCAGTTCGGTTCCGAACGGCAACGGACACACAACACTGTTCCAATCTGAGCGCCAGCGGCGGATCGTTGCGCTGACCCACGAGGCGGGGCGGGCCGAGGTGTCCGAACTCGCCGACCGCTTCCGCGTCACGACCGAGACCATTCGCCGAGACCTGTCCGACCTGCAGTCGCAGCGTCTGCTTCGGCGAGTCCATGGCGGCGCGATTCCATGGGAGACGACCGGATTCGAACCGCTGCTCTCCGTTCGTGCCGATCGCCACGCGGCCGAGAAACGGCGACTCACCATGGCGGCGGTCGACGAGCTTCCCGACACCGGCAGCATCATCATCGATTCCGGCAGCACGCTCACCCGCTTCGCCGAGGCAATCCCTCCTGGCCGCACGCTTCGCGTCGTCACCAACTCACTGCAGATCGCACAGGTCCTCTCCGACCACGAGCATCTCGACGTCATCGTGATCGGTGGCAAGGTTCGGAAGAACACGATGGCGATGGTCGATGCCGAGGCGGTCGATGCCGTCAAGCCGCTGACCGTCGACACCCTGTTCATCAGCTCAGACGCTGCGTCCCCCGAACGAGGCCTCACCACGCCATACCGCGAGGAGGCTGCGCTCAAGCAGGCGATGATCTCGGCGGCTCGCCGTGTGGTCGCGCTGGTGGACCACTCGAAGTTCACTACCGACCAGTTCGTGCAGTTCGCCAAGTGGTCCGACATCGACGTGCTCATCACCAACCGCGAGGTCGACCCCGCCGTCATCGCTCACATCGAGTCGACCGGCACGATCGTCCGCCTCACCTGATCGGGCTCCGACCGTGACCCCGGCATCGACCGACGCACCGGCGCTCGCACCGAACGATCTCGTCGCTGACATGTTCGGAGACTCGATCTCCCCTGCTCGACACCTCGAACACGTGGCACGAGACGTCGCAATGCTCGCGGCGCAACTGGTTCGCGGATCGGTTGGCGCAGCATCGGCTGCGGCCACGAAGTCGACGTCGACCGACGTCGTGACCCACACCGACCTCGCATCGGAACGACTGATCCGGGCCGAACTGTTCGCTCGGTGCCCGGGCTCGGCGATCGTCGGCGAGGAGTACGACGACACCAGCGGCGAGAACGAAGTCGGCTGGATCGTCGACCCGATCGACGGCACGGTCAACTTCTTGTATGACCTGCCCGTCGTGTCGGTCAGCATCGCTGCGACCATGGGCGGACGCGTGGTGTCGGGTGCGGTCGTCGACATCTTGCGCGGCGATGTGTTCACGGCGACCCTCGGCGAGGGAGCGAGGCGCGACGACGGCCCGATCAGCGCAGCGCCGACGACGCAGCTCGATCAGGCACTGGTGGGAACCGGCTTCGCCTATGACTCCGAGACTCGAGCGAGCGAGTCTCGAGTCCTCAACCGTGTGCTTCCGGTCTGTCGCGACATCCGGTGCATGGGCTCTGCGGCTCTCAATCTCTGCTGGGTCGCCTGCGGCCGGCTCGATGCGTTCTATGAGCGAGCGATCAAGACCTACGACTACGCGGCGGGCGCCCTCATCGCGGTCGAGGCCGGAGCGACGGTGGAGCTTCCGACCTCCAACGCGTCCGACCTCACGATCGCGTCTGCTCCAGAGATCTTCGACCAGCTGCGGCGAACCGTCGACGACTTCAGCTGACCTCAGCTGACCTCAGCTCACCTCGACACTGCCGGTCGGCTGCCCTCAACGCGACCCGGGCTCCACCGACGGCCGGTCCGCCCACATCGCCAACAACGACGACTCGTCGCGTTGGGCTTGCTCGGACATCCGACCGGCCGCGACCACAGCCTCCCACGACGAGCGAAGATCGTCGGTCTTCGCAAGCTCGACGTCGAATGCCGCGACGTATGCATCGTGCAGGCGGCTCAACAGTTCCGGCGTCGCTCCGGGAAGGTGCGGCGCATCGGACTCGGTCGAACCACTGCGGAGCAGCATCGACGAACGAATGACGTCGGCGACGGGGTGACCGATCGATGCGTCGAACCAGTCGATGACGATCGGCGCATCGTCGACGAGCAAGACGTTGCCCGGATGGAGGTCACCGTGCAAGAGAGCGGCGCCGCGAGGGAGCGCCTCGACGATCGCACACCCTTCGTCGCGCTCGCCTTCGCTCAGACCATCGGCCGCCCGGATCTTGGTTCGCAGTCGCGGCACGAGGCCGGGCAGGTGCTCGGGCAGATCGGCCCGATGGATCTGACGCTGGACTCCGACGAGCGCCTCGACCGCCCAATCGACCTGGGAAGGATCGTCGAGTATCCGCTGCCACATCGACACGCCGCGTACCCGGTCGAAGACGACGCCGGCTCGCCCGTCGACGGTGACGACGCCACGACAGTCCGGCGCTGGCAATCCGAGCGAACACACCGCTGACGCGATGAACGCCTCGAGCTCGGCCCAGCGGCTGGGGACCCCGGGCCGCAACACCTTCACGACGGCATCGTCGCCGAGCGCGAACACCTCTGAGGTCCGCCCCGTGGCGAGAAGCGGGCCGACCGTCACGGTCTCGATGTTCTCGTCTGCGCACATCTCCACGACAGTGTGCCCGAGGAACAGTGCCGGACGGAGGGCAACCGAGGGCCGACTACTCTCCGCGTCATGTCCGAAACCAGCGCCACCGACCGTCAGCCCTGGCCGGCCGACAACACGCCGAGCCGAACGTGGCCGATCTACACGAGGGGCAACGTCGGTGAGGTGTACCCGAACGTGGTCCTGCCGCTCGAGTGGGAGATCGGTGGTCCGGGAAGCGAGCGGGGATGGCGCACCGGCGCTGAGACGATCGGCTTCCTCGCGCCCGGCGATCTCGGACCGCATGATCCGATGATCGGCGTGTTCGGCGGCTACGCGTATTTCAACGCGAGCGTCATGCGGCTGCTCGGCGTGCGCACGCCCGGCCTCGCTGTCGATGTGATCGACACGCAGTTTCTCGGCGATGCGGACGTGCCCGCCTATGCGCCGCGACCCGGAGACCGCAACCTCAAGGCGAGCGCAAAGATGGTCCGCACCGCCATCCGCACCCTCACCGCCAAGAACGTTCCACTCGTCTATGAGATGCGACGACGGGCGAACGCGATGCGCGCCGCGGCGCCGCCGATCGACGCGCCGAGCGACGAGCTCTGGCACTACATGAGCGCGGCGTTCGTCGAGGAACACAGCTGGTTCATCGCAAGCCACGTGATCAACACGATGCAGGCGACGATCGCAGCGGGCTCGCTCACCGACCTGTGCGAGGCCAAGCTCGGCGACCCGAACCTCGCCGTCACGCTCACCACCGGCATCGGCGACGTCGTGTCGGCCAAACCGGCGAAGGACATGTGGTGTCTCGCCAACGAGACAGCACCCGAGGACTACGACGATGCCTTCGCCGCCTTCCTCGACGAACACGGGCATCGCGGGCCGAACGAGTTCTCGATCGGCGGCCGAGACTGGGCGGCATTCCCCGATCTCGCCACGGTCGCCATCGACGCCATGCGCGGCGTCGACCCGAGTCGCTCACCGACAGCCCAAGCCGAGCGCATGGTCACCGAACGCGAGCTGGCGACCGCCGCGGCGCGGGCCAAGCTCGGCCGCGGTGCCGGGCGTCTCGACAAGGCGATCGCCTCCACGGCGCTGTGGTCGCAGGCTCGCGAGGAATCGAAGAACCAGACCATTCGTGCGACGCAGCCGGTCCGGCATCGCTATCTCGAGCTCCTCCGACGCACGATCGAGATGGGCGGCGTCGACGACCGCGAGGGTCCGATGCTGCTCACCAGGGCTGAGTTCGAGCGCTACATCCACGACCCTGCACCGCTCGTGGCGACGATCGAGGAGCGACGGCTCGAGCTCGCTCGCCTTCGCACCCTCGAGCCACCGTTCGCGTTCGACGCCACGGCACACGGCGGCAGCTTCCCTCCGTCGGACAACTGGCAGAAGCGCAAGATCGCGTCGGCTGCGACGGCGTCGAGCTCCGGAACGGTGCTCACCGGCGCAGCAGGAGCGCCCGGCACGGCCAGGGGGATCGCCCGCGTCGTCCACGACCCGAGCGACCCGACAGCCCTCGGTCCTGGCGACATCCTGGTCGCACCCGTGACCGACCCGGCTTGGACCCCGCTGTTCGTTCCCGCGGCCGGCGTGGTCGTGGAGATCGGTGCGGCGATGAGCCATTCGATGATCGTGTCCCGTGAGCTCGGCATTCCATGTGTGGTCGGCGTCGCTGACGCAACGCTGTCGATCCCCGACGGCGCCGAGATCGAGATCGACGGCCAGACCGGCACCGTCACCCTCATCTCCCTCCCCGACTGAACCTCTGGGGTGAGTTCGGCGAAGCCGACACTGACTGAGCGAAGCGGCTGTGGTCTCGATCTACGGCGGTTGCTCGATCAGCGGAGGTTGACAGACTTCCGCCGATCGTCCCGCCGCACCTAAGGTTGCGCCATGACAGACGCACTCATCATTGACGCCTGCCGCACGCCACGGGGCGTCGGCAAGATCGGGAAGGGTGCTCTTGCCGACCTGCACCCCCAGCACGTCGCCTCGACCGTGCTCAAGGCGCTCGCCGAGCGCAACGATCTCAACACCGCCGACGTCGACGACATCGTCTGGGGCACGAGCTCCCAGGTCCAGACCCAGTCTGGCGACCTCGGCCGCATGGCTGCCCTCGATGCCGGCTACGACGTGAGGGCGAGCGGCGTGACGCTGGATCGCTTCTGCGGCTCGGGCATCACGAGCGCCAACTTCGCCGCAGCCATGGTGGCAAGCGGCATGGAAGACCTCGTCATCGCCGGCGGCACCGAGATGATGTCGCTGCCGAAGAAGGGCGCCCTGCGCATCGGTGCGATGAACGAGCACCTCGACGAGATCCACCCGCAGCCCCATCAGGGTCTTGCGGCGGATGCCATCGCAACCCTCGAGGGCATCTCTCGCACCGCACTCGACGAGCACGCCGCCGAATCGCAGGCTCGGGCCGAGGTGGCGATCAAGGAAGGCCGCTTCGACAAGAGCCTCATCCCCGTCTACAACCGCGACGGCTCGCTCGCTCTCGACCACGAAGAGTTCCCCCGCCCAGGCACCACCGTCGAAAAGCTGGCCAAGCTGCCGGCCGTCTTCGGCGCCGTCGCCGACCAGCCGCTCGCTGATGGCGTCACCTTCCGCGAGCTCATCAAGCGCAAGTACCCGGACCTCGAGATCGAGCACGTCCACCACGCCGGCAACTCCTCCGGCGTCGTCGACGGCGCGGCGGCCATCCTCATGGCCAGCCCCGACTATGCGAAGAAGAACGGCCTCACCCCGCGAGCGAAGGTCGTGGCCATCGCCAACATGGGTGACGACCCGACCCTGATGCTCAACGCTCCCGTGCCAGCAGCCCGCAAGGTGCTCGACAAGGCCGGCCTCACCGTCGACGACATCGATCTCTTCGAGATCAACGAGGCGTTCGCCGTCGTGTCGGAGAAGTTCATGCGCGACCTCGAACTCGACCGCGACAAGGTCAACGTCAACGGCGGCGCCATGGCCCTCGGTCACCCGATCGGCGCCACCGGCTCGGTGCTCATCGGCACGGTGCTCGACGAGCTCGAGCGCCGCGACCTCCAGCGAGGCCTCGTCACCATGTGTGCCGCCGGCGGCATGGCGCCAGCCATCATCATCGAGCGGGTCTGATCATGACGGCGACGGATTCGGTGTCGAGCATCGAGGTCACTCCTTCGGGCCAGGCGTGCGGCGCGGCCGTGCGCGGCGTCGACCTCACCGCTCCGCTCGACGCCGAAACCGTTGCCTCGATCCGCTCCATCTGGCTCGAACATCACGTCTTGTCGTTCCCCGATCAGCCGATGAGCGATGACGATCTCGAACGGTTCACGATCGCATTCGGCGGGTTCGGTGACGACCCGTACATCGCCCCGATCCCGGGACGCAATCACGTCATCGCCGTCGAGCGACGAGCCGACGAGACCTCACCGCTGTTCGCCGAGAACTGGCACAGCGACTGGAGCTTTCAGGTCCGCCCTCCGGCCGGCACCTGCCTTCGATCGGTCGTCGTGCCTCCCTCGGGCGGTGACACGCTCTACGCCAACCAGCACATGGCGCTCGAGCAGATGCCGACCGAGATGCGAGAGCGCTTCGAGGGCCTCACGGCGATCCACTCGGCGCGAGGCGGCTACGCACCCGACGGCTTCTACGGAGACGACGACGCTGCTGGCGACCGGTCGATGGACATCCGGCCGTCGGAGACAGCGAACGACACGCATCGTCACCCCTTGATTCGGGCCCATCCCGAGACGGACAGGCTCGGCCTGTTCAGCACGTTCGGCTACATCGTCGGCCTCGAGGGAGTCCCGCAGGAAGAAGCGGGCGCGCTGCTCGGCGAGCTCTATCACTGGCAGTCGCAGGAGCAGTTCCAGTACCGCCACGTCTGGGAGCCGGACATGTTGGTCATGTGGGACAACCGCTCGGTGCTCCACCGAGCGACGGGCGGGTACGACGGACATCATCGACTCCTCCATCGCACGACGATCGCCGCGTGGGACGGCTGAGACGCCCCGATCCATCGGGTCGAGATCGCACGTCGACCGGATCCGATGACCACACATCACCATCTCGCCAACGCGATGACGAGGTGCTTCTGTTCGGCATCGATCCTCCCGCGAGCGAGCACGCCCCGGGTCAGGAACGTTCGATCGATGCGAGCATCACCTCGGTCCGCACCGACGGCGCTCGATCTCGCTGGCTCTTGCCGGCAGGTGCGCTCGCTGCGTTCGCACTCCTGATCGCGATCATCTCGGGCGGCTCGGACTCGTCGAACGAAATCGCCGACGACGACATGACGACCGCACTCGCAGACGAAGATGCCGCCGAGCCAGACGAGGGTGACGCCGAGGACGAACGCACCGACGACGATCAGGCGAACGGTGATCAGACGAGCGGTAATCAGACGAGCGACGATGCCGGCGCCAACATCGACAGCGGCGCGGTGGGAAGCGGTCAGGCGACCGAACAGCCTGTGTCGAGCGACGCGACCGAGATCACCATCAGCGACGCCGTGGGCGAGTGGCGAGACGTCACGCCTCCGCCCGGCACCGAAGTCTTGTTGCTCGAGTCCGACTCGCTCATCGCGGCGAGCGTTCCCGGGCCGAATGGCGCCGGAACCCGGCGTCAGCTGTGGCGAAGCTCGGACGGACGGAGCTGGACCGAGTTCGGCATCACACCCGAGGGTGTCAGCACCGTGTCGGCGACCGGCCCGATGCTGTGGGGCCAGGACGACGGCGGTGCGCTGTGGGCGTCGGTCGATTCGGGCGAGACCTGGACGACGGTGCCCGACGACGGCCAAGTCGAGACGAGCGAGTTGCTGACTCGCTCGAGAGGCATCACGGCAGCAGCGGCCGACCCAGTTGACGGGTCCGTCGTGTTCCAGACCACGGCGAGTTGGTTCTTCGATGTGTTGGCCTACGACGACACGACCGAGTTGCCCGATGGCGCCGAACGCTGCGTCGGTCGCGCCTCCGACGGCGTGCTGATCTTCGACAACGCCGAGTGCGAGGGTGAGCCCGTCCGACAGATCACCTACGACGAGCTCGACCTCACGCCGCGCGAGCGCGGAATCCTGCGCAACCCTCAGCGGAGTGCGATCTCGACGTTCTGGCTGATCGATGGCGACCGCACGCTTCGGTCGCTCCGTAACCTCGACGATTCGTTGGACGGGCAACCCGTACTCGAGGTCTCGGTGGCGAACCGAGTCGTCACGGTGCTCCAAACGAGCGGGATCGAGCATCGGCTGGCGAACGGAAACGTCACGCTCGAGATGACGGCGCCGGGGTTCGACGGTCCACTCGGTGTGGTCGCCGACATCC
>CALLIQ010000703.1 GCA_938008925.1 uncultured Acidimicrobiales bacterium | reverse complement strand
GGCGTCTCGACCGTGCTCGTCGAGAATCGGCATGAGCCCGGCCTGAATCGTGGCGAATGCTTCGTCCCAGTCGACCGGCACGAACTCGCCGTCGCGCTTCACCATTGGCTGAGTGAGACGATCGGCATCGGTGTGGAGCTGCTTGAGGGTCGAACCCTTCGGGCAGACGAAGCCGTGGGAGAAGACGTCGGCCATGTCGCCCCGGATGCGGGTGACCTCTTGCGCTTGGCCCGTGCCCTTCACCGTGATCTCGAGCCCGCAGCCGGCCTCGCACAGCGGGCAGGTGCGAAATGCGGTGCGCGTCTCGGCTGCCTCACCCGAGGTTTCGTCTGTCGGTGAGGGGGACGGCTCGGTGGTGGTCATCGCACCGTGTTAGTTCTCACGCTCTCGCTTCGCAATCTTCCGCCAGTCGGTGCCATGATCTTCGAGCACGCAGATCGAAGGGGAACTTCCATGCCCGTGAAACCGCTCAACACCGACGACTTCGACGGTGAGCTCTACAACCTGGCCATGTCGAAGGAGGCGCAGCCGTTCCTCGAGAAGGTGAAGACCTTCATCAGCGAAGACGTCGAGCCGATGTCGATCAAGTTCCACGAGCTCGATCACCTCAAGGCCGACGAGTGGAGCTACGCCCCCGGCCAGCTCGAGATGCTCGACGAGGTCAAGGAGAAGGCCAAGGCCAACGGTCTGTGGAACTTCTTCCTCCCCGATTCCGACGTCGGCGGTCTCACCAACCTCGACTACGCCTACATCGCCACCGAGCTCGGCAAGGTTCGTCTCGCCTCCGAGGCCCTCAACTGCGCCGCACCCGACACCGGCAACATGGAAGTGCTCGAGCGGGTCGGTACCCCCGAGCAGAAGAAGCAGTGGCTCGAACCCCTGCTCAACGGTGAAATCCGCTCCGCCTTCGCCATGACCGAGCCGGACAACGCCTCGTCCGACGCGAAGAACGTGCAGCTCAAGGCGGAACTCGACGGCGACGAGTACGTCCTGAACGGACAGAAGTACTACATCTCCGGCGCAGGCGACCCCCGCTGCAAGATCATGATCACGATGTGTCGCACCAACCCCGATGCGCCGCCTCATCTCCAGCAGAGCCAGATCCTCGTCCCGATCGACACCCCCGGCGTCACCATCCTCGGCCCGATGCACGTGTTCGGCCGGACCGACGCTCCCCACGGCCACATGCACATCGACTTCACCGACGTGCGTGTGCCGAAGGAGAACATGCTCCTCGGCGAGGGTCGTGGCTTCGAGATCAGCCAGCTCCGTCTCGGCCCGGGCCGAATCCACCACTGCATGCGCTCCATCGGCGCAGCCGAGAAGGCTCTCGAGCTCATGGTCACCCGTGGCCTCAGCCGTGAGGCGTTCGGCAAGCCCCTCGTCGCCCTGGGCGGCAACACCGAGATCATCTCCCGGGCCCGCATCGAGATCGAGGCGTGCCGGATGATGGTGCTCAAGGCCGCCAAGGCCATGGACCTCATGGGCAACGCCGAAGCTCGTGTCTGGGTCTCGGCCGTGAAGGCCATGGTCCCCGAGAAGGTCTGCCAGATCATCGACCAGGCCATCCAGATGCACGGCGCCACGGGCGTCTCGCAGTGGACGCCGCTCGCCGAGATGTACACCCAGCAGCGCACGCTGCGTCTCGCCGACGGCCCGGACGAGGTCCATCACATGGTCGTCGGGCGCGCCGAGATCGCTCGCTATCAGAAGCAGATGGCCGAGACCAAGGAAGCCGATCACACCGACGTCGGCCGAAATTGATTGGCGAAACGCCAATCGTTTTGACGGGGCCCTTTCGGGCCCCGGTACAGCTCCTCGCTGAGCAGACCTACGACGGTCACCTCAGCGTGCACGATGGCGAGGCCGCAGCGCAGCTCGGCCTCGCTGGCGCGCCCATCGAGGGGCCCACTCACTTCACCCAGTTCGAACCGCTGCTCGCCTCGCTGTGGGGCGAGCGCTGGTTCAGCCACGGCTGCATCAGTTCTCACTTCCTCGCGATGGTCGTCGAGGGCGAGGAGGTCCAGGCGACGGTCACCTCGCCCGGTCCCGGCGCCACGACGGTGCGAATCGACGCGGCCAAGGCCGACGGCACGCCCGTCTTGACCGGCACGGCGTCGGTCCCGGCGGCCGGTGCCGCCGACGACGATCACGGTGAGAGCGAACTGTCGGCCCGTCTCGCTCGCCACAATGCAAACCCGCCTGAGCGGCTCGTGATCCTCGATCAGTTGAGCGTCGGCCAACAAGGTGGCGAGACCGCTCACGTGCTCGCCGACTTCGACGAGCACTACGGCGATCTCTATCCCTTCACGCTGCAGCGCAAGCTCGACTCCATGACCGAGACCATCTCGTGGCAGAGCCGCGACGGTGGCACCGATTCACCGTGGGGCGCCGCCGTCGTACCGGCCGAGATGCTCAGCGTGCTGACCGGTGCGCACTCGAAGGGTTCGGGCTTCAAAGTCCGTCAACCATCGCTTGGGCTCTTCATCGATCTGCAGGTCCGAACGCTCGGCACGCCGGTGCTCGTCGGCAAGACATACCGGGTCGATCGAGACATCGTCGGGCTCGGCGAGAGCCGGCGAACCGAGTCCTATTGGACCCGCAGCACCCTGGTCGATGTCGCCACCGACCAGGCGTGTGCAGAAGTCTTGTTGCATTCGGGCGTCTTCAAGGACAGCTATCCCGACTACCCGAGCGACGAGTCGGCCTAGTCCTCGACCACGATCTCGGCTTCGCGTCGGCGGCTCGCGCCGACCATCGCAATGCCGAGTCCGAGCAGGAGCAATGCGGCCAGCGCCATCGAGCGTGTTGCAGCGCCGGTGAAGGCGAGCGGCGTCGTCGACTGAACCGACACGGTGAAGGCGGTCGTGTCGTCGTTGTTGATCTGCGACGTCTCGACCGTCGGCGTCGAAACCGATGCACCGTTGGTGATCTGCGTACCGACTTCACCGATGATTCGGGTCTCGATGCGGATCGGCGTCGAGGTGGCGCCGTTCGCCAACGAGGCCTCGGAAACACAGGTGATGCGTCGGCCATCGACCGAGCACGTCCATCCATCGCCCTCAGCCGAAGAGAACACGAGGGTGCCCGGAAGATCGTCGACCACCGTGAGCGGTCCTTCTGCGGTGTCGGGACCGTTGTTGGTGACGTCGATCTCCCACACGGCGTTCGAGCCGAACTGCGTGCCCTCGACGAAGCGCTTGTCGATGGTCAGGTCGATCTCACGAATGCGGAAGACCTCGGGGTCGTGGTCGTCCTCGTCACCATCGGTGTTGTCGATGACGTCATCATCATCGACGGGATCACCGCCGGTGTCGTTCGTGTT
>CALLIQ010000702.1 GCA_938008925.1 uncultured Acidimicrobiales bacterium | reverse complement strand
GCAACCAGCTCGCCCAATCGCCACCGGCGAGGCCGGGGCTCACCGGTGTCGCGAGGACCAGGGCGATGTAGCCGCAGAACGTCGCGAGCTCGCCCTGGGCGAAGTTCACGAGCCCGGTCGAGCGATAGATGGTGACGAGCGCCAGCGCGAGCGACGCGTAGATCGCGCCGTTGAACAAGCCATCGAAGATGCGCTGGAGAAGGAGGGCCACAGGCTCGCTTTGCGGGGACGACAGGGTGGGCCGGCGCCAACAGAAGCCACCGGGTGATCGAGTGTTGACCGAAAGCGCCCGGTCTGCAAAAACACCGGTGCCGGTGGGACGAATCCCACCGGCACCGAATCAACTCACTCGCTCGAATCGATCGAGCGGCAGAGCAACTTCATGGGTTGCTGGATCAGCAACCTTCGCCCGGAACCCAGGGGCAGTTCGGCGAGAGACCACTGAGGTCAATGATGCCGCCCTGCTGGATCCAGGTCTGGTCAGCAACGGTGAACTGGCTGATCTCGGAACCTTCGATGAAGTACGCATCTTCGGCACCGTTGGTGTTCCAGCCGATGCCGTCGAGCAGCTGCGGGTTGGTCATGTCCATGCTGCGCAGGGCGAGCATGAAGTTGGTGCGGGTCACGCCGCCATCGAGTTCAGCGGCGACCAACATGGCCTGAACGATGCTCCAACCGCGGAAGCCGAAGCCATCACCGGTGAGCGACACCGAGGAGTCGAGGCCAGCGGCCTCAACTTGCTCGTTCACCCATGCGATGTAGACGTCGTCGGCATACTGCGGATCGGTGGTGTCCTTGATACCGCCGCCGACGACGTACCAGCCCTCGGAAGCGTCACCGGCAGGCTCCATCGTGCCCGAGATGGTCTTGCAGACCGACGTGGTGAAGAGCGCCTGAGCCGTCTCGGTGATACCCGAGCGGTCGGCTTCCTGGATGGCGAGCACGCAGGGGTTACCGGCGGTCATCGAGATGAAGACGTCCGGGTTCGATGCGGCGAGGGTCGTGACCTCGTTGGTCAGCGTTGCCGCTGCGGGGTCGTGACGAACGGCGACGAACTCGGAGATGACGTCCGATTCCTCGGCGAACACCTCGAAGCTCGACTCATAGGCGAGACCGAAGTCGTTGTCCATGACGAGACCGCCGACGACGACGGGCCCTTCGAGGTTGTCTTCGATCCAGCTCTTCCAGATGAGTGCCTCGGTCGAGTACGACAGCTGCTGACCGGTGGTCCACGGGTGGCCTTCCGGATCGCCCCATGCCTGGTGGCCGGTGGTGACCATCGGGTGCGGGACGCACAGTTCGTTCAGCTTGTTGTACACCGAGAAGGTGTTGGGTGAGCCGAGCGTGGTGACCGCGAACGGATCCTCGGTCTGCAGCAGCTCGTCGACGAGCTCCTGGGTACGAGTTGCCACGTACTCGTCGTCCTTGACGACCAGTTCGATCTGGAGGCCATCGGGACCGACGCCACCATTGGCGTTCAGGTAGTCGAAGTACGCACCCATGCCGTCGGCGATGTTGCCGTAGACAGCGAGCGCACCGGACTGAGCGATGGTGTAGCCGATCGTGATCGTGCCATCGGCTGCTGCGTCGTTGTTCCAGTCTGCGGGGCAGGTGGAGGTGTCGAGCTCGAAGCCGCCGGGGCCACGAAGGATCCCGTCGTCGCCGAGGCCATAGTCACCGGACGAAAGCGTCTCGACGATCGCGGCCCGCTCTGCGGCCCACTGCTCTTCGAGTTCTTCGATCGAACCGGCGGTCGGGCCTTCACTGACCTCGGCCTCGCCCGCTTCTTCGACCGCTTCGGCGACTTCATCTTCGCTCGCTGCGCCACCGACTTCGCCATCATCTTCCGAGGCTTCGGTGGTTTCGGTTGTGTCGTCTTCGCTACCCGTTGCAGTCTCGCCATCACTGCCACCGCATGCTGCGGCGACCAGTGCGAAACCAAACAGCAGCGCAAGCATCTTCTGTAGAGCTTGCTTGCTCATATAAGGGTCTCCTCCCCGTTTGGATTGAGTCATTCTTGTCGTTGGCGTGACCGGTGTCACGTCATGGATGGCATCATCTCGTCCTGCCCGAGCGGGATGACCTGCTCGGACAGCTCCGGCGCAACCGGGACGACTCGGTAGAACTTCGACTTGATCAGTCGGAAGAGCCATACCAAGCCACCGGGAGCGAAGAAGGTGACGACGATGAGAATGAAACCGAAGATGGCCTGCGAGAGCGGGCCGTCTCCGGAGAGCGTGTAGAAGCCGAGCGGGATCGACACGTTCTTGGTGAACTCCTTGACGAACACGACCACCAGGGCGCCGACGATGGCTCCCGGGACGGTGGCGACGCCGCCGATCACGAGACCAACCAGGAGCTCGATGGCGAGGATGAAGCCGTAGTCCTGCTCGGCGACGAACCCCTTGTCCATGGCCCACATCGCACCGGCGAGGCCGCCGAGCGAGGCGCTCACACCGAAGTTCAGGACCTTGAAGCGGGTGATGTCGACGCCGCTGACCGCAGCGCCCGTCTCGTTGTCACGAATGGCGACGAGGGCTCGGCCGGCACGGCTCTTGACGAGGTTGCCGACCACCCAGAAGGCGGCGAGCGTGAACGCCAGCACGATGAAGTAGCGGTAACGGGCCGGCTCCGACACGGAGAACGGCAAGGCGTCGACCACCCATGGCGGCGGGACGAGGTCTTCGGTGATGTCTCGACCGTTCGCACCACCGGTGATCTTGACGATGCCGAAGTTCTCGATCTTGCCGAGCGACGGGAACACCGTTGCCAGCGCCACCGTGATCAGGGCCAAGTAGAGGCCCTTGATCCTGAGCGCCGGGATACCGATGATGAGCCCGATCACGAAGCAGAACGCCATGGCGAACGGCACGGTCATCCAATAGTCCCAGTTCTGGTCCTGGACGAAGTACGTGGTCACGAACGCCCCGAGGCCGATGAAGACCGAGTGGCCGAGGGCCAGGAGGCCGTTGTAGCCCAACACGAGGTTGAGGCCGAGGATGGCGATCGCCATGTAGAGGGCCCGGTTCATTCGCCCGACTTGGAACTCGGGGAGGATGAACGGGAGGGCGACGAGCACGACGCCCAAGAGGGCCCACATGATCATCTTGTGGAGGCGGTGTTGCGCGCTTCCGGCTTCGACGGTGATCATTCGTATCTCCTCAGACTCGCTCGACGCGCTTGGTGCCGAACAGCCCGGACGGGCGGAACCACAGCGTGAGCAGCATGGCAACGATGGACAGGATGAGTGGGGCAGCCTGAAGGAACTTCAGCGCCTCGATGTTGGCGAGGTACTGCACGCCAACGGAGTTGACCAGACCGATCACGAGCCCGCCGATGGCGGCGCCACCGAGCGAGTCGAGACCGCCGATGGATGCTGCGGCCAGGGCATAGATCAGCACGACGGCCATCATGATCGGGCTCAGCGAGAGCCTGGGAGCCACGAGGACGGCACCGAGGGTGCCGATACCGGCGGCGAGCGCCCAGCCGAAGCCGAGGACTCGGCCGGTGCGAACACCGACGAGACGAGCGGACTCGACGTTCGATGACACCGCACGGAACGCCAGACCCATCTTGGTCTTGCCGAGGATCAGGAACAGCCCACCGAGCATCAGGCCGAGGACGATGATGATGCCGAGAGTGTCGTAGAACAAGCGAGCACCGGCAACGTCGAAGCGACCGTCCGGGAACAGGGCCGGCATGGCCCGTGGCTCGAAGTTCCAGATCTCGCCGGCCACGGCGTTGATCACGAGGAACAAGCCGAGGGTGATCAACACCACGGGTAGGTGGTCATCGGGGTCGAAGGGTCTCACCAAGACCCGTTCGACGACGACGGCCAACACCGCACTGGCCGCCATCGCGATGACGGCCGAGACCCAGATGCGGGTGAAGCCGGTGCCGAGCGCACCGTCGAGTGCTTCCCACTGGACGGCCATGGCGTAGGTGATGAAAGCGCCGAGCATTGCCAGTTCGCCCTGAGCGAAGTTGACGAGGGTGGTTGCCTTGAAGATCAAGACGAGGGCGACCGCGACCGCGGCGTAGATCGCCCCGGTGGCCACACCATCGAAGATCCGCTGCAACAGGAGAGTTGTGTTCATCTGTTCAAGCTCCTTGTCGGCTAGGCGCCGAGGTAGGCCT
>CALLIQ010000701.1 GCA_938008925.1 uncultured Acidimicrobiales bacterium | reverse complement strand
AGCCGACATCGGGGCCGCGCCCGACCACGTGTCCGTGCGGCCAACCCGGAACCCTCATGCAGTGCTGCGGTCCGATCATCGCGAACGACCGCCCAGCGATGACTGCCGAGGAGCTCATGCGCTCGCGCTACTCCGCCTTCGCCCTCGGCGAGACCGAACCGGCACTCGACGCGGCGGCACACCTGCTCCGGTCGTGGGATCTCGACACCCGACCTGACCACGTCGGCTTCGAACCAGGTCGTGTCTGGACCGGACTCGAGGTCGTCGGAAGCGAGAGAGGCGGCGCGCTCGATGCCACCGGCATCGTGCACTTTCGCGCATCGTTCACCGAGGACGGATCAGCCGAGACCCTCACGGAACGCTCGTCGTTCCGCCGCGTCGACGGGCGGTGGGTGTACGTCGCTGGCATCCGTCCATGACCGCGCCGGCATCCGCCCCTGAGCGGCTGAGCAACGATCCTCCCAAGCGCGCCCGCCGGTCAGTACCCTCTGAACGCACCATGAGCCCTGTGAGCGAACCATGAACACCGTCATCGTCCTGCTCCTGATCTTCGTGATGGTCGGGTTCAACGCCCTCTACGTCGCGGCCGAGTTCGCGACCGTCGGCTCCCGCCGTTCACGGGTTCAGGAAACCGCAGAAGGAGGCAGCGGCCCGGCCAACGGCCTGCTGTCGATCCTCCAAGACGCGGAGCAGCTCGACAACTACGTGGCGGCCTGCCAGATCGGCATCACGTTGTCGAGCCTCGTCGCCGGCGCCTACGGCCAGTCACAACTCACACCGCTGTTCGAAGAGTGGATCGGCGCAGGCGGCCGGGGCGCCGCCGTCGTCGTCGTCCTTCTTCTGATCACGGCGCTTCAGGTCGTCCTCGGCGAGTTGTTGCCGAAGACCATTGCCCTCCGCTACCCCGAGCGCCTCGCCATCGCCACTCTGACCCCGATGCGAATCAGCCAGTGGCTGCTCCGCCCGCTCGTCGCCATCTTCAACGGCTCGGCGTTCTGGCTCATGAAGCGCATGGGCCTCAACGTCGACCACAGCCACAGCCATGTGCACTCGCCCCAGGAGCTGGCCGGCCTGTACCGGGCGAGCGCCGAGGGCGGGCTCATCGACTCGGCCGAGCGAGAGATGCTCGCCGGTGCGCTGTCGGTGTCGACCCGAGTCGTTCGCGAGATCATGACGCCCCGACGTCGGCTCGTGTCGATCGAGCAGTCGACGCCGGTCGACGAGGCGTTGCGGACCCTCTCCGCCACGCCGTTCTCACGCTTCCCGGTCACCGACGGCGGCGAAGGCGTCGTCGGCCTCGTGACATTGCGCGATCTCTTCATCTCCAGCGAGAGCGGCACGACGGCGGTCGTCGGCGATGTCACCGAAGACGCACTGGTCGTCGGCGAGGTCTATGAGGTTCCCCCTCTGCTGAACCGGTTCTCCACCGAGGGCATCCACGCCGCCATCGTCGTGAACGAGTTCGGCACCATCTCCGGTCTCGTCACCCGAGAAGATGCCATCGAGGAGATCTTCGGCGAGTTCAACGACGAGTTCGACGTCGAGCCGGACCCGATCACGATCACCGCCTCGTCGGTCTCGATTCGAGGCGACGTGCTCCTCACCATCGTCAACGAGCGCTTCGAATTCGCACTCCCAGACGATGAGGTCGACACGATCGGCGGCTACGTCTGGCATCACCTCGGGCGACTCCCGGTCGTGGGTGACGAAGTCCCGATCGTCACGGTCGCAGCCAAAGCGGCGCTCGACAGCGACGAAAACGTCGACCTACCCGCACCTCACCCGCCGTTGCGGGTCGACTCCGTCGACGGAACCCTCGTCGACCGGGTGAGCTTCTCCGTCCCCGAGGAGTCGTGATGGCCGCCCCACTGCTCTTCGGCGCCGAATCAGGATCGGAGATCAATCTGTGGACCGGCGCGGTCCTCCCCATCATCGCCATCATCGCCCTCGTGGTGATCAACGGTGTCTTCGTCGCCGCGGAGTTCGCCCTGGTCGGATCTCGCCGGGCTCGCTTCGTCGACCTGGCATCGAGCGGGAATCGAGGAGCCAAGTGGCTCCTTCGGATCTTCGATCGGCCAGCCGGCAAAGACTCCTACATCGCCGTCGCTCAGCTGGGCATCACGCTCGCTTCGATCGGCCTCGGCATGTACGGCGAGCCGGCCATCGCCCACCTGATCGAGGACCCCCTCGAGGGGGTCGTGTCCGACGACGCCCTCCACACCATCGGGTTCGGCATCGCACTCAGCATCATCACGTTCCTCCACGTGGTGTTCGGCGAGATGATTCCGAAGGCTTTGGCCCTGCAATCTCCCGAGGGCACGTCACTGAAGGTCAACCCGATCATGCGAACGTTCTCGCTGGTCTTCCGGCCGTTCGTCGCAGCGCTCAACTGGGTCGCCTTCGCCCTGATGCGAATGCTGCGGATCCCCGAGCCCGACAAGACCCTGTCGCTCTACAGCGCAAACGAGCTCGCGATCGTGACCGAGGAGTCGGCGGAGGTCGGCGAGCTGGCCAAACTCCAGAGCGAGATCATCCACAACATCTTCGAGCTCGAGGAGCTCACCGCCGAGGAGATCATGACCTCGCGGGGCCACATCGAGGCGATCGGGCACGACGCCACTCGCGCCGACGTCGCCGCCCGAGTCACCACGTCCGGCATCTCCCGCTATCCGGTCTTCATCGACGATCTCGACCACGTGATCGGCCTGCTTCACGTCAAGGACTTCGTCCGGGTCAGCCAGAGCGACGATCCGTTGGAGCTGTCAACGCTCGTTCGCAAGCTGCCGACGGTCACCCAGAACACGACCGCCGACATCTTGCTCGAGCGATTCAAGAGCGAACGGATTCACGCCGCGCTCGTGGTCGACGAACTCGGCAGCACCATCGGGCTCGTCACCCTCGACGACATCATCTCCGAGGTCATCGACGACCCGGCCGGCGATCACGACCTGCCGGCCGAGACCCACGAGGACGGCTCGATCACCCTCGACGGCGAGACGACGCTCACCGAACTCCTCGACGACTACGGGTTCGGTTTCGAACATGCCGACGTGACCACGCTCGCCGGCCTCGTCCTCGCGACGAGCGGCACCGTGCCCGACGTCGGAGCGAGCATGGAAGTCCAGCACCATGCGCTCACCGTCGAAGAGATCGACGGCTACAAGATCCGCCGTGTCCGGGTGCGGGCGCTCCCGAAGCCCGAAGCGCCCGCCGACAGCGACCACGCCGACGAGCCCGACCACCACTGAGGTTTCTGGACGTCGGGTCAGACCTCGGGGGCGTCAGACCTCGGGGGCGATGGCGTCACCGGGAAGCGGGCCATCGGCGTAGAGCATGTCCTGGAAGCGACGCATGCCACCGAGCCACCGATCGACGTCGGTCGCCTTGCGCTCCATGTACGTCTGCACCTCTTCGTGAGGCAGCACATGAAAACGCTCTTCCTCGATCGCAGCGAAGCAGGCGTCGGCCACCTCGGCCGGCGACAGCACACCGTCGCCGCTCGCCACGCCGCCACCCCAACCGTCGTCATCGTCGTCATCGTCGGGAGCATCGAGGCGCTTTTGGTCCGGACTGTTCGCAAGAATGTTTGTCTGCACCGCCTGCGGGCAGAGCATGGACACTCGAATGCCCTGGTGATGGTGCGAAATCGACAGCCACTCGCCGAGCGAGATCGCCGCCGACTTGGTGACGGAGTACGACAACGAGCCGAGCTGGGTGAGCAGGCCGGCTGCCGATGCCGTGTTGAGGAAGTACCCGCCGCCGTTGGCGATCATCGATGGAAGCGCAGCCCGAGCGGCGTAGAGGTGCGACAAGACGTGCACCTCCCACATCTGTTGGATCCGTTCGTTGGAGTCTTCAAAACCCCCGGTCGTGACATAGCCCGCGTTCGAGACGAACAGATCGATCGGCCCGTGAGCGGCCTCGGTCTGCTCAACCATGGCGATGATGGCCGCCTCGTCCCGCACATCGATTTCGACACCGGTTCCGCCGATCTCACCGGCGACACGATTC
>CALLIQ010000700.1 GCA_938008925.1 uncultured Acidimicrobiales bacterium | reverse complement strand
ACCGTGGTGGTCGACGCCAAGACCTCGGCCATCGCATCCCAGTGCTCGTCGGTCCCGCGCGCCGCGGCGAGGCGGGCCGCGTATGGCTCGAGCACGATGCGAGTCTCGAGCAGCGTTGACAGCTCGGACACGTCGACGCCGGTGACGAACATGCCGCGGCGGGGCACCACGTCGACAAAGTGTTCGCGGCCCAAGCGCTGCAGGGCTTCGCGAACCGGGGTCCGGCCGATCCCCGTGCGCTCCCGAAGATCGTCCTCGACGAGCACATCACCGGGCTCGAACTCGAGCGTGATGATCATCCGGCGGATCTGTTGGTAGGCCTGCTCGGAGAGACTGGTAGACGTTCGTGCTTCGCTCATCTAGCATCGATGATACACGAGTGATATATCAGTCGTCTATCTCGGATTCTCTGGAGCGTTCAACGTGAGTGACTTCCCCTCATCGGCCAAGTGCGTCGTCATCGGCGCCGGCATCGTCGGCAACTGTCTCGTCGGGCATCTGTCCGACATGGGTTGGGACGACATGGTCCTCATCGACAAAGGGCCGCTGCCGAACCCCGGCGGCTCGACGGGCCACGCCTCGAACTTCATCTTCCCGGTCGATCACAACAAGGAGATGGCCCTCCTCGGCGTGCAGAGCGCGAATCAGTACCGAGACATGGGCCTCTCGGTCGACTCCGGCGGTATCGAGGTCGCTCGCACCCAGGAGCGTATGAACGAGCTCGATCGCCGCATGACGGCGGCGAAGGCATGGGGCGTCGAAGCCAAGCTGCTCACGCCAGCCGAGGTCAAAGAGCTCGTTCCGTTCATCAACGACGAGGTCATCCTCGGTGGCTTCTACTGCCCGACCGTTTCGGTGGTCGACTCGCTCGAGACCGGTACCCAGATGCGCAAGAAGGCGCTCGACAAGGGTGCGCTGCAGGTCTTCGCCAACACCGAGGTGCTCGACCTCGTCACGACGGACAGCCACGTTCCCGGACAGAAGAAGATCTCCGCCGTGGTCACCGACAAGGGAACGATCGAGGCCGACACGGTGGTCATCGCTTCCGGTGTCTGGTCGAACCGCGTGGCGAACATGGCGGGCGCCTACATCCCGCTCGTCCCCGCCGTGCACCAGATGGCCGACGTCGGCCCGATGGACATCCTGGCCGAGACCAACAACGAGATCGGCTACCCGATCGTCCGCGACATGGACACGTTCTGTTACGAGCGTCAGTCGGCCGGTTCGATGGAGGTCGGCTCCTACGCCCACCGTCCGATCCTGCATCACCCCGACGAGATCCCCTCGAACGAAGAAGCGGCACTCAGCCCAACCGAGATGCCCTTCACGCCCGACGACTTCGACCAGCAGATGGAAGAAGCCATCGAGCTGATGGACATGCTCGGCGACGCCGAGATCAAGTACGCCATCAACGGTCTGCTCAGCCTCACGCCCGACGCCATGCCGTGCCTCGGCGAGCTCCCCGAGGTTCGCAACCTGTGGTCCGCCGCTGCCGTGTGGGTCAAGGAAGGCCCGGGCATGGCGCAGGTCGTGGCCGAGTGGATGACGTATGGCTACCCCCGCGTCATCGACAGCCACGTCTCCGACGTCGCCCGCTTCTACGAGCAGGAGAAGTCCGACGAGCACATCTGGGCCCGCTCGGAAGAGCACTTCAACAAGACCTACGGCATCGTCCACCCGAGCGAGCAGTGGGAGTCGCGTCGCTTCTTGCAGACCAGCCCCTACTACTCACGTCAGCAGGAGCTCGACGCCTTCTTCTTCTCGGCTCGTACCTGGGAGCGCCCCCAGTGGTACGGCTCGAACGCCGACCTCGTCGAGCGTTACGACATCGCCGAGCGCGAGGTCGAGTGGGACAACCGTTGGTGGAGCCCGATCACGATCGGTGAGCACCTCAACCTCCGCGAGAACTGCGGCATGATCGACCTCTCGGCCTTCCAGGTCTACGAGCTCGAGGGCCCGGGCGCCGTGGCGTTTGCCGACTACCTCGCCGTCAACAAGGTCGACAAGCCCGTCGGCTCGTCGGTCTACACGCCTTGGCTCACGCCCGACGGTGGCTTCCACTCCGATCTCACCATGCAGCGCGTCGCGGAAGACACCGTGAACGTGGTGACCGGCGTGTTCGATGGCGGTCGCGACCTGGCCTGGATCAAGAAGTACATGCCGCAGGACGGCTCGGTCACGGTGACCGACAAGACGCTCGAGTTCTCGACGCTCGGGCTGTGGGGGCCGAACGCGCCGGCGGTGCTCGCCAAGCTGACCGACGCCGACCTGTCGTTCGACGGTTCGCCGTACGGCTCGATCGTCAAAGTGCAGATCGCATGCGGTGGAGAACAGATCGACGCAGCGCTGTTCCGCATCTCATACGTCGGCGACACCGGCTGGGAGATCTACGTCGACTGGGACGACGCCCCGAAGCTGTGGGACGCCCTGATGGAGGCCGGTGCCGACCTCGGCATCCGCGCCACCGGCGGTGGCGTGTACGGCACGTCGGGTCGCATCGAGAAGGGCTACCGACTGCAGGGCGCCGAGCTCGAAAGCGAGTACAACCCGCTCGAAGCCGGGCTGGCCCGCCCGAAGGTGAAGTCGGCCGACTTCATCGGCAAGGAGGCGTACCTGGCCGCTCGTGAAGCGGGCGACCCTGAGGTGCTGATGTGCACCATGACGGTCGACGACCTCACCGATTCGCAAGGTCGCCAGCGTTGGATGCAGGGCGGCAACGAGCCACTGTGCGACCTCGACGGCAACACGATCATGGACTCGCACGGCCGTGTGTCGCGGGTGACCACGGCGGGCTACGGCCCCTCGGTCGAGAAGATGATCCTCATGGGCTACCTGCCCGCCGCCATGGCCGAGCCCGGCACCAAGCTGCAGGTGATGTACATGAACGAGTACTTCCCGGTCACCGTCGTCGGCACCGACGGCCCCTTCGACCCCGACAACACCCGCCTCAAGTCATGAGCGGACAATCGGTGTCAGACACCAGCTGTCCGCGGGTGGCGACATGAGAGTGCTGGTCTGTGTGAAGCGGGTCCCGGCGCCTGGCGCGAAGATCAACATCACCGACGATGGTCAGGCTGTTGATGCCACGAACCTGGGCCACACCATGTCGCCGCACGAGGAGTGCGCGCTCGAGTTGGCGGTGCAGTTGATCGAAGCGCACGAGGGCGAGTCGCACGTGCTGACCCTCGGGGCCGCCGATGCCGACGAACAGTGTCGGTGGGCGGCATCGATCGGGATCAACAAGGCGACGTTGGTCGACGTCGATTCGATGGACTGGGATCCGCAGCGCACCGCCCGTGCGTTGACCGATGCCATTCGTTCGATCGAGGAAGCCGACGGAGCGTTCGACGTGATCATCTTCGGCAACGAGTCGGCCGATACCGGCGGCTACCAGG
>CALLIQ010000699.1 GCA_938008925.1 uncultured Acidimicrobiales bacterium | reverse complement strand
TGGTCGACCAGTGATGCGATCGCCCCGAGTTCGGCTGGGGGTTGGCTCACGTGGAGTCTCCGGTGAGGTCATCGACGACGGCGGCCACATCGGCCCGCACGACGTCGAGCCTCGATCGGCAATACGACACGAGCGCCGCCGCCCGTCCGACCTTCTCGGCGAGCGTGTCGACGTCGGCCGCCGATCCCTCGAGCGACGACAAGATCTCCTCGAGTTCGAGGAGTGCGTCGCCGTAGGGGAGTTGTTCGCCGTCGGCGGTGAGCAATGGCTCGGCTGCCGCTGCGGGTTCGGGGGTGTTCACGATTCGGTTGCCTCGGCAGTCGACTCTGCTGTTTTGGGGGACGTGACGCCGGCGGGGCGACGCACGCCCTGCACGACCGACTCGAGCGTGCCGTCCGCGAGCGTGGTGGTCAGTGTGTCGCCTTCGCCGACCTGGTCCACCGAGGTGACGACCGTGCCGTCGGGCCGGTGCGTGATCGACCAGCCGCGCGCGAGGGCGACCGCCGGGTCGAGCGAACGGACCCTGACGTGTTGGTGATCGAGATGGAGGTCGGCCAACTCGACCGCTCGGGACGTTCGGGCCGCGATGCGCTCGCTGATCGTCTCGAGGTTCGCCTGGCGTGCGGCGACCGTCTCGATGGCGCGCCGTCCCAGCCGTGCTCGGGCGTCGGCGAGGGTGAGATCGGCCCGGCCGAGATGGTTGATGGCGGCGGTCGCGATTCGTTCCGCCGCGATGTTGACCCGATGGTCGTAGAGGACGACGGCGTCGATGATCACGGCGGCGCATGCGGTCGGGGTCTTCGCCGAGGTGTGGGCGACGTCGTCGGCGACCGATCGATCGGTCTCGTGACCGACGCCGACGATCACCGGGAGCGGATTCGTCGCGATGGCCCGGGCGACCGCCGCGTTGTCGAATGCGACGAGGTCGGTCTTGGCGCCACCGCCGCGGACCAGTGCGATCACGTCGAGGTCTGACTCACCGGCGTCGCGAAGCGCGCCCGCGATCGCGGCGGGCGCGTCGTCACCTTGCACTCGCGCATCGAACACGGTGATCTCGAAGGGCAACCCGGTCGAGCGGAGATGATCGACGAAATCGGCCTCGGCCGCGCTGCCGGCACTCGTGACGAGACCAACCCGCAGGGGAAGGACCGGGAACGGTCGGCTGCGATTGGCATCGAGCAGCCCCTCGACGCGGAGCGCTTCGAGCAGCTCGGCCTTCGCGGCTTCGATCTGGCCGAGCGTGAACGCCGGGTCGATCAAGCTCATGATGAGCTGCACGCGGCCCTGCTTCGGGTAGTAGTTGACGGCCCCGCGGATCTGGATCTCGACGCCGTCGGACATCCGGACCGAGTTGGTCTTGCGCAGGATTGCATTCACCCGCTGGCGGGACTGGGCGAACAGCGCGATCGGCAACGTCGCGGCGCTCTGCTTGCCGAGCTCGCCGGGGTCGACGAGATCGAAGTAGACGTGTCCGTTCGCCGACCGATTGATCCCCGAGATCGCCCCGCGAACCCACACCTCATCGGGGAACGCGTCGCGGATCGAACGCTCCACACGACCGCAGAGTTCTCCCACCGTGAGTCCGTCCGGCACCGGTGGAAGGGTATCGGCGCGCGCCCGTGAGTTCGGAAGCCACGACATCCCCACCAGCACGCAGGGTGGTGACTACTGTTCGGCTCTCGGGAATTCCCTCATTCCCGATGACTTTGGGGTGTCCGTTGCAGGATCGGTTGACAGCTGACAGTGAGCTGCCGTTCGATCCTCCCCTCGCGCCCGATTTCACGTCGGGCGACGACATCGAGATCATCCCGGATCCGGTCGAGATCACGCTCGCGCCGTCCACCGCGGCCTTCGATGGCGTGGCCATCTCGACGGTCAGCCCGACGAGTGGTCGAGCCCATCTCGTCTACGTGAGCGAGAACCTCGCCGACCTGCTCGGATCCCGTCCCGATCGTCTCCTCGGCAACAGCCCGGGTGTGTTGCTGAGCGAGAACACGCCGGACGAGCAGCTCGATGCCGTGGCCGAGGTCGTCGAGAATGGCCAGCAAGCACGGGTGGTTCTCGATCTCACGCACGAAAGCGGCGCCGACGTGCGCGTCGAGGCGACCTTCTTGTCGTTGCCGTCCATGGCACGCGATTGGCCGTACTACCTCTCGCTCTTCCGGGCCGCGAATCCATGGCCTCGTCCCGAGGTGCTCATCGCCGAGCAGAGCGAGCTGCTCGAGTCGCTGGTCAACGGCGAGGAGTTGGCCGACGTGCTCGTCGCCGCGGCCGAGCGCATCGAAGACCAGCTCCTCGGCGCGTCGTGTTGGGTCGGCCTGACCGATCCAACCGGACGACTCGAGCCGACGGTGGTCGGCGATCAGCGAAGCGACCTCGTCGAGGCGACCTTCGACTTCCTCACGGAGAGTGGTCGTGCGGCCGCTCCCAGCTGTCTGCGCTCGGACGACCTGCCACTCGAGCTCGGGATGGAGCTGCGTAGTTATGGCGTCCATGCGTTGTGGATCACGCCGATCGTCGGCGCCGATCGACGTCGCCATGGCGTGCTCTGCGTCGCCCACAACGATCGACCCGAACCGCACCCGTCCGAGCGGACCATGCTCGATCAGGCCGCGCAGGTCATGGCCGCTTCGGCCGAGCGGTCGATTGCCGAAGCGTCGCTCGCCCATCAGACGATGCACGACCCGCTCACGCAGCTGCCGAACCGCGCGCTGATCGTCGACCGGCTCGAACAAGCGGTGGCCCGCCTCGGTCGCGACAACACCCGCCTCGCCGTGCTCCTGGTCGACCTCGACCGTTTCAAGACGCTCAACGACACCCGCGGCTCCGAGGCAGGCGACGACGTCCTCATCGAGATCTCTCGCCGGCTGCGACGTTCGGTCCGTCTCGGCGACACCGTCGGCCGCATCGGCGGCGATCAATTCCTCGTCGTGTGCGTCGCCATGAACGGCGAGGCCGACGCGTCATCGATGGCCGAGCGGATCGTCGACTCGGTCGCCGAGCCCGTGGTGATCGGCGACGACGAGAGCGTGGTCACGAGCGCGTCCGTTGGCGTCGTGCTCATCGACACGCCCGGCGGTTCACCGGCGAAGATCATCTCGAACGCCGAGTCGGCGCTGGCCCGGGCCATCGAGAACGGCCGCGGCAACTTCGCTCTCTACGAGGAGGAGCTGCAGCAGCGCGTCGTGGTTCGC
>CALLIQ010000698.1 GCA_938008925.1 uncultured Acidimicrobiales bacterium | reverse complement strand
ATGTCAGATCGCCCACTGCGCGCCGGCCGGGTCTCGTTGGTGGGAGCGGGGCCCGGCGGTGCCGATCTGATCACCGTGCGAGGGTCGCGGGCGCTGGCATCCGCAGACGTCGTCGTCTACGACCGACTCATCGATCCGGAGCTCCTGAACATCGCACCGCCGGCCGCGGAACGCATCCCGGTCGGCAAGGGCAAGGGGTGGGGTACGACCCAAGAAGCGATCAATGAACTCCTCATCAGTCGCGCCTCGGCGGGCTGCCACGTCATTCGTCTCAAGGGCGGCGACCCCTTCGTGTTCGGACGTGGCGGTGAAGAGGTGACGGCGGTGACACACGCCGGGCTCGACATCGACGTCGTGCCCGGCGTGTCGTCCGCGGTTGCGGGCCCCGCGCTCGCATGTATTCCCGTGACCGACCGACGCGTCGCCGCGGCCTACACCGTGATCTCAGGACACCGGGCGAGCGCCGACGAATCGGTCGACGAAGAACCGACCGACACCGCTCGATGGCGAGCGCTGGGAACCACGACCGACACCGTCGTCGTCTTGATGGCCGCCTCCACCGCACGAGAGGTCGCACGACGCCTCGTCCGCGAAGGCCGCTCAGCACTCGATCCGGTTGCGTTCGTGCACGGAGCCGGGACGACCGAGCAACGGACAGAGCGAAGCTCCCTCGGGCAAGCGGCGCTCGAGGGATGCCCGTTGCCGTCGCCGACGGTGATGGTGATCGGCGGTGTCGTGTCGCTCTCCAACCCAGCCGCTCTCCGCGAGTCAGTCCGCGAGTCAGCCACCCTCGGCGAGCCGGTGACCGACCTCGGCGCAGCCGACGATGCGCTGCCCGCGGTCAGTGGCTCGGCATCCAGTCACCGCGACCTGCTCGTGTGAGATCCAGCAGGTGCCAGACGGGCGAGAGCAAGTCGACGCCTCGCCAGTGGTCGCCGTCGATGTGTGCGCTGGCCGAATAGGACAGACGAACGCCTTCGGACGTCTGTTCGTAGACGCTGATGAACGGCGACTGATTGCCGTCGGCATCTTCGCCGCCGATGTCTCGCTTGAAGGTGGTGCCCGTTGCACTAAACCAGCGCAGGTCCGACCACCCACGCTCGTCGGCGAGGGCGAGCGTCGGCTCGATCGGCGCCGCCGAGACGACGGCGAAATCGACCCGTTCGGCGAGCGGGTCGGCGATGCCGTTCCATCCGTCGGCCCACATCGCACACATCGGGCACGGCGCCTCCTGCTTGCCGCCGAACATGAAGTGGTAGAGCACCAGGGGACGGTCGGGGCCGGTGAAGAGATCGGCGATGGCGACATCACCATCGGCCGCCCCGAAGACGTAGTCGTCGACGACGGGGCCGGGCGGCAGTGAGCGGCGCTGAGCGGCGACGGTCTCGCGCTGCAACATGAGCTCGAGCTCAGCCGCCCGCAGAGCGTCTCTTGCCGCCTCGTAGGGCAAGCGATCGAGACAACGCGTCCAGCCGCCCCGATGTTCGTCGGCTGGGCCCATCGGCAGCCCGTCATGACGCAACTCGACGAGCGTCGCCTCGATGTCCCCGTCTTGGGGCGCGTCGGTGAGCGTGATGGTCACGACGGTCGAGCCGGGCGGGACGGCTTCGGTGTCGCGCCACCCCCAGGTGAACGAGACGAGGGATGGTGGTTCGACGCGCAGGTACTCCCCGGAGGCGACGTTGTCGCCCATGTCGAGCTCGAAGGATCCACCCGGGCGTGGGTCGTGCGTGACCGCGCCCATCCAACGCGACAGCTTCTCCGGGTCGATCAAGAAGTCGAACACGACCTCACGAGGGGCGGCGATCCGCTCGGTCAGGATGAGCGGTTCGGTACTCGCAATGTCGGTGCTCGCAATGTCGGTCATGACGACTTCCCCTTCTTGGTTTCCTTCTTGCCTTTGTTCCTGCGATCCGCCTTGTCGGCACCCGCCGATGCCTTCCGATCGTTCCACTGCTGACGCTCGACCTCGATCTTGAGGTTGTGGAGCGACGATGACCAGAACTCATCGAGCCAGGCGCGGAGCTCGCCGAGTCCTTCGGGCCTCGCCCGGTAGTACCGCCGGGTGCCTTCCGACCGGACCGTGACGAGCTCGGCGTCCTGCAGCACCCGGAGGTGCTGACTGATCGCCGGACGGCTCACGCCGAAGTTGCTGGCGATCGCCGAGACGGTCTGCTCCTCGTCTCGAACGAGGCGGAGGATCGCCCGTCGAGTTGGCTCCCCGAGGGCTCGTGCTGCTGCGTCCATGGAAGATACTGTACCGCTTTTCGTAAGCACTTGCTAACGTAATCGAATGCTTACCAATAGCGACACCCAGTCCGATCAAACGACCCACATGCTCGACACCCTCGAGGCGCTCTACGCCAACGCGAACAGGTTGATCGAGAGCGTGACCCCAGAACAGCGCCACCTCCAGACGCCGTGCAGCGAGTGGGACACCCATGCGCTGGTCAACCACATGACCGGCACGTGCAACGTCCTCGGGGCGGCCGCTCGGCGCCAGACGCCGGCGTCGACGCCTGACGATGACCACTTCGGGGATCAGGACCCGCCCGCAGCATTCGCCGCCGCCGCGGCCGCCAACCTCGAGGCGTGGCGAACCCCGGGCGCCCTCGACGGCGAGATCTCGGTGCCGATCCCCATGCCTGCCATGGCCGGGCTCGGCGTGAACATCTTGGACATCGGGACCCACTGCTGGGACCTGGCCACGACGATCGGCGCCGACCACGGCCTGACCGACGAGATGATCGCCACCATCGACCAATGGAATCGAGCGGTCGTCAACGACGAGATTCGGGCGGGCGGCGGTTTTGCCCCGGCCCTCGAACCATCTTCAGACGACGCCCTCGCCGCCATGCTCGCCTACACCGGCCGCCCCGCCTGAACCTCCGTCACTTCTGGGGTCACAGCCGCTGCGCTCAGCGAGTGTCGGCTCTGCCGAACTCGCCCCGAACGGGTTGAGGTTGGCGCAGTGCTCAGCCGCCGACCCAGGCGCGGCGGACGATCCCGTCATCGTGGTAGAGCCCAATCGTTTCGTTGCTGAAGACGAGCGGTCGCTCTCCCGGGCCGTCGCGCAGATCACACCGCCACGACTCGATCGTGACGAAACCCAGCACCGCCGCTTCGGCTTCGGAGTCCTCGACCGTCAGACCCTCGAGGACTCCGACCCGGCCGCGACCGCGGTTGAAGTCTGTAGGACGACTGAGACCGGGGAGTGCGCGCGAGTCGTCATCGCAGAAGTCGGTGGGCTTGCTCAGCTCGACAGACCCTGCACCCGTGCAGCCGGCCGCCAGCACGACGACGAGCGCCACACACGGCGCCATCCTCACGCTTTGCGCTCAGCCTTCGGGTCGACATCGCTCACCGAAGATTGGTCGGCTTGGAGGGCGGTGAGGCGGGCGTAGCTCGAGTCCGGGAGGGCGTCGCCGACCGACAGGGAGCCGACGCCGCTGAGACGGAGCATCCAGACCAGCGGGGGGATCACGAGGACGGCGGCGCCGATGAATGCGATCAACAGGCCCCACAACGTCGATCGGGCGCCGACGGCGTCCTCGATCTCGATGACGTCGACCAGCACCCACGGGTATTGGCCGACACCCCAGCCGACCACGATCGTCACAACCGAGATGGCGGCCGGGACACGAGCCTGTCCCGGCTTGCCAGCTCGAAGGAACCACATCGCCGTGAGGCCACCGGCAGCACTGAGGGCGACCAGCGGTGCGCCCGCCCGCTCCAAGCCATCGGCGAGGGTGACAGCGTCGGTCTCGAGTACGTAGATCCCGACGAGTGAGATCAGGCCGACGACGACACCGGTGGCGAGCGCCCGATTCGTGAACGCGGCGGCGAGCTCCGGTTCGCCGTCGCGGGATGAGTCGGCGGCCAAGAACACCGCCGCCAGCCACGCGCACACGCCGACGGCCAACACACCGCCGAGCAACGACGTGGGCGTCAGCCACACGCCCCACGCGTCGGTTTGCCCATCGAGCGGCACTCGGCCGGATGCGACCGCGCCAGCGATGGCGCCGAAGAAGAAGGGCGTGACCACCGACGAGAGCGCAAACGTGATGCCGAAGAACCGCGCCTGGGCGAGTGACCCAGACGACTTGCGCAGTGCGAACGCCGCACCCCGCAAGATGATGCCGACCGCAGCGCCGATCAACGGCACGAACGTCGCGGTCATGAGCGCAGCGAAGGCCGTGGGGAACGCCGTCCAGAGAAACACGATCACGAAGATCAGCCAGACGTGATTGGCCTCCCAGACCGGCCCGATGCTCTTGTCGATTCGCCGCCGGGTCGGCGCACCCTTCTCGGGTGATCCGGCGAGGAAGTCCCAGAACCCGGACCCGAAGTCGGCGCCGCCGAAGACGGCATAGGCGACCACGCCGACCCAGATGATCGCGACGATCACGTTCGCCAGCATCAGGCGTCGACCAGCTCGTGTTCGTCATCACCGGGGAGCGGCAACGGCAACGGGCCGTAGGGGGCCGGCGGATCCTCGCCTCGGCGCCAACGGGCGGACATAGCTCGCAACACGATGATCGAGGCCGCGGCCAAGCCCGAGTACAACACGATGAGCCCGATGAGGAGCCCGGCGATGCCTTCCCGAGTGGTGACGGCATCCGCGACCAGCATGACATCGCGGGCAATCCAGGGCTGACGCCCCACCTCGGTGGTGGTCCAACCCGCCTCGAGCGCCAGTACGGAGGCCGGCCCAGCCGCCACCAGCGCACGAAGGAACCACACGTTGTCGATCGGCAGCTCGCCCTTGCGCCACCGAGTCCATGCGCCCCACGCCATGAGACCGGCGAGCGCCATGCCGATGCCGATCATCAGCTGGAACGAGATGTGGACGACGTTGGCCGGCGGTCGGAACTCGGGCGGGACCGAGTCGAGTCCTTCGATGGTGGAGTTGGGATCGAAGTCCTGCAGCAGCGAGGTGGCGTTCGGAATCTCGATGGCGCCGACCTTCTCACCATCGATCAACACGCC
>CALLIQ010000697.1 GCA_938008925.1 uncultured Acidimicrobiales bacterium | reverse complement strand
GGAAGGACCGATCGTGGTTTCTCGACGCTGACATCGAGGAGCGAGTGTTCGATCGCTACGGCAACGCAGGCCCGACGATCTGGGTCGACGGACAGGTCGTCGGCGGATGGGTGCAGCGCCCCGATGGCAGCCTCGCCCTCGACGTGCAGCGAACCATCAGCGACACCGCTCGGGAGCACCTGGCGGCGGAGTGCGAACGCGTTCGCGAACTCGTCGGCGACGTCCGCTTCCGCGTGCGGTTCCCCGCGCGCAATCAGAACGAACTGCTCAGCCGGTCCGGCTGACCTGATCGAGGCGGCTGACCTGATCGAGCCAGTCGGTCACACGCAGCCAGTCGGTCAGATGCAGCGTCGATCAGATACAGCCGCCCTCGAACACACCACGGGAGCAGAACGGCACGATTTCGACATCGGTCAGGCGCACACCGATGGGCACGCCGACCTCGTCGGCGTCGTCGCCGACGATCACCTCGGCCTCGATCCGCATCCGTTCGCCGTTCGACGCATCGTCGAGGAAGCCGGTGAAGTCGACGACCACGAAGGCATCCCCGGAGTCGAACGCGAGGGGTTCCGTGGCGTACTCGAAGTCGGGTGCGGGATCCTCCCCGCTGCGAGCATCGGCGATCGCTGCGGTGAGATCCTGCAGGGAGTCGTATTCGAGCGTGTCGAGCTCACCAGCGATCAGATCGAAGAGGTTGGTCGTCGAGCCGAGCATGCCGAGGAATCGTTGGTTGGCCCACATCTCCTCGCCGTCGATGGTCACCTTCCACCACACCGAACGCTCGAACGCCCAGGCCTCGCCTGCGGCGGTGATCACGGTGTCGTCGAGAGGTGCCACCCGGCGGACGATGTCCTCGTCGGTGCCGGGGCCTGCTCGGAAATTCAGCTCGTCGTCGTAGCGAACGCTGATCACCGCCAACGGCTGGCCCTCGGCCGGTCCGAATTCGCTCGGGCCGCCGAGATCGGGGGCTGCGGTGGTCGTGGTCTCCGCCGGCGCCTCGGTGGTGGTAGTCGTCTCCGGTTCGATGTCGCCTTCTTCGGCGACCTCTTCGTTGACTTCTCGTTCGGTCGTCTCGGTGACCGTCTCGGTCTCGGTCTCTGCGGCGGACGTCACCGTGGTCGACGCGTCGGCCTGCTCATCGTCGCCGCTGCCGCACGCTCCGGCGAGCATGGCGATCGCAGCACACGCGGCGATCAGCTTTCGGGTTGGCGCCGACCGGGCGGTCTGCGTCAATTCGGGACGGGAGCGACTCGACATGGGTTCCTCTCGGCTCGCCGAAGCGATCAGTGAGTGGTTGCGGTCACCCTAGGAGCCGGTGGCTTCTCCATCGTGGCAGCCCCTTGGCCGACCATCTCCGCCAAGAACGCCTCGGCCTGATCGATCGCGGCGGCGCTCGATTGCGCGGTCGCCCGCTCCCGTAACGCTGACCGAAGTGGCCCGTGTTCGTCATGCCATGCCTGCCTGAGCGTCGACGCGACTCGAACGATCGACGAGGGGTCGTCCCAATCGGCGAGCGCACCGATGCCGTGGGTCTCCACCTCGTCACGCAACGGGCTGTTCGACCCCGCGAGGGCGAGAATCGGCGTGTTCGCCGCCGTCGCTGGCAGCAACTTCGAGGGAAGGAACGACGCGGCCGCCGTCGGGAGCTCGGGCACGCAGAACACGTCCGCCCAACACAGCCGCTCGACGAACTCGTCCTCGGAGAGGAACGGGCGCCGCCTGAACCGAGCGTCGTCGGGGAGCACAGCATCCACATCGGCTGCGCCTGCGCCTGCACCGCAGATCTCGAACTCGAACGATGCGTCGGTCGACGACAGCATCGTCACGATGCGGTCGACTCCCTGCTTCTTTCCGATGTTGCCGGCATACAAGATCCGAACCGGTCGACGTCGGTCGAACCGATCGGAGGTTCCGGCCTCCGCGGCACGTCGATCCGTCGCTCGCACGATCGACGTCTCCGCCGTCGAATGGAGCCAATTCGGGAAGGTCATGACCGGTCGGCCGGGCTCGGTGAGATGGGCGAGTTCCTCGCTCATCTGGGGAGCGATTGTGGTGATGAGCGACGCCCGCGACAACACCGACTCCTCGACCCTGGTCAGCCCGGCCGAGAGTCGCCCGGAGTATGCGGCGGCGGCGCGGCCGGACAGGTCTTGCACGTTGATCCACGTTGGCGCACCCGCGCCAGCGAACGCGTCGAGCACCGATGCCACACCCGAACTGAGCAGAGGAAGGAAGGCGATCACAGCATCGACGTCGTCGGCGCCGATCGCGGAGCGAGCCAGCGACATGGCATAGCTCGCTTCATACGCCGCTCGCTGAACGGTGGACCCCGGATCGCGGGGGATGAACATCCCGTGGCGAACGACTCGCACACCGTTGACGACATCGCGTTCGCGCCGCCACAGCGACGCACCGGTCTTGTTCTCCCACTCCGGGTAGTACGAGTAGGCGCAGCACAGCTCGACGTCGTGGCCTCGTTGAGCCAGACCCTCGCTGAGGTCGGTGAAGATGCTGGCGCCACCGCCTCGGTCAGGTCGATGGAGATGGGAGTAGACGCGAAGTCGCACGGCCCGAGCTCTCAGCGGGCGCCGTGGTCGGCTCGACCCAGGAGCGTGTCGACCATCTGCGCAGCGGTGGCGAGACAGATCGCGAGATCGCCACGCGCTGACCGCTCGGTCACGTAGCGCTGATCCAGGGCGACTCGCTCGACGTAGGGGAGATCGTTGCGACCAGACACCTGCCACAGCCCGGTCAGGCCGGGGCGGACCGTGAGGACCGACCCGAGGGCCGACCCGTACTTCGGGACCTCGGCGAACACGATCGGTCGCGGTCCGACGAGGCTCATCTGGCCGGCGGCGATGTTGGCGAGCTGGGGAAGCTCATCGAGGTTCGTCTTGCGAAGGACTCTTCCCAGCGGCGTGATCCGAGGATCGCGCCGGAGCTTGTGGTCCGCTTCCCACTCAGCCCGAAGCTGCTCGTCGACGGCGAGCACCTCGGCCAGTCGGTCGTTCGCCGAGGCGTACATCGTGCGGAACTTGAGGCATCGGAATGTCGTGCCATCGCGACCGATCCGCTCCTGGACGAAGATCGGCGATGTTCGGGTGCTGGCCGCAACGGCGAGCGCGATGATCACCAAGACGGGGGCCAGGACGGCGAGACCGACGACGGCGATGACGAACTCGACCACACGCTTCGCCGCGTCGTGGCGAGCCTGGTCCTCGGTCGGCGGCGACCAGTCGCCGAGACCGGTCAGTTCATCGGTGCGCTGACCGGGGAGCTGCCCGGGCGCGACCGACGCCTCGACCGTCGTGGCGCCGGCAGGGCTGTCCAGGCCCTGCCCACGTGTTCCCACGACGGGCGAATGTCGGCCGAACCCGAGGGTCGGCGCGCTGCGTCCAAACGAATCTGTACCCATGATTC
This sequence comes from uncultured Acidimicrobiales bacterium, assembly GCA_938008925.1. GTDB lineage: Bacteria > Actinomycetota > Acidimicrobiia > Acidimicrobiales > SZUA-35 > CALEWY01. The sequence continues at coordinate 701 of CALLIQ010000697.1, read as the reverse complement.
GCTACCTCGGTCGGCCCAAAACGCACTACTGGAGAGGGAAACTGGTGCATCTGAGCAACAAATGAACTCTTCGGCCTAGGTGCCGATTGGTCGTCATGGACCGGACGACCCCTTTCGACGCGAACATCGCCGTTCGCTCATGGGTCGCGCTCGGCGTCGGCCTCGCTGTCGCGGCGGCGTCCACGTTCGATCTCGCTCCAACAGGCATCGCCTGGTGGGACCCGATTCTCACCGCCGGCTTCGTCGTCTCCGTCACGATCGGGGGCATGGTCGGCGATGCGAAACGGTTGCTCCCTCCGCTCGTGATCGTCGCGATCGGGTCGGTCTCACCCGTGCTCGGAGTCCTGGGCGCGGTCGGTGCATGCTGGCTGGCGACGGCGGGGGCGCGCCCGACGTTCGATGTCACCGATCGGACCGGACCGATGCTCGAACGTGGTGCCTTGAGCGTCGTCGCCGCGGTCGGCTTGCTTCAATTGCAGTCGGTCGGGCCGGTCGGCACGCCGACGGCGATCGCGACCGCCTCACTCCTTCCGTTGATGATCCCGCTCGTTCGCCCGCCCGTTCGTCGCTGGACCGCCATCGCCGCCATCGGCCTCACCGTCGTCGCGGCGTTCGGGGTGGTCGCAGGTCTGCGAGCCGGGACCTCACTCCGAGCCGCTTCGCAAGGCCTCGATCAGGCCGCCGTTGGACGGGGTGACGTC